>WBUW01000403.1 GCA_008933495.1 Pseudorhodoplanes sp. | reverse complement strand
TCTCGGCAAGCTCGTCGCCGTCATGAAGGACAGCGGCATGCCGGTCTTCTCGCTGTCCGACCACAGGGACGCGGCAGCGTTCTGGAAATCGAACTATCCGGACTCCGACGGCGTCGAGGCGCTCGCTATCCTGATTTCAATTCTGGAGGCGCCGTTCGTGCATGTCGAAAGAGGCACGCCGCAGGAAGTCTATGTGTGGCCCTATTTTGCCCGCATGCCGCTCAAGGCGCTCACTCCCGAACAGCGCGTAGAGCTGTTTCGGATCGTGACCGGCGCCGACTACAAGGAGATGCAGGATTTCGGGGCTTACAGCTTCTACCGTCTCGGCATCGGGCCGGACGGCACCTGGCATTATTTCGTGTCGGGCGACTGAAGCGCGCCGGCCGCCGGCGGCTGCAGGCCGAACAGGCCGTACAGCACGGCATCGACATCCGCCGGATAGAACGGCTTGCGGAGAAAGGCGTCGGCGCCGGCCTCGCGCGCGCGTTGCTCGACGCCTGGATTGTTGTCGGAGGTCATGATCACGACCTTGAGGCGTGGCGCCGCGCGGCGCAGCTCCGCGAGCGTCGCCACCCCGTTCAGGCCCGGCATGTTGTAATCGAGGAAGACCATGTCGAAGGCGCCGCGGGCGATCATCTCAAGGGCGGCGCGCCCATCCGACGTTTCCGCGATTTCGACCGGAAAGCGGCTGACCGAAAGGATTTTCTTCACGATCGCCCGCATGGTGGGCGAATCGTCGACGATCAGGAGGCGGCTCGGAAAACGCGTGTGCACGCAGGCGCGCATCAGGTCCTGCACGCCGGCCGCGGCCGCCGGCTTGCGCGCGACCGCATCGGCACCGATGGCACCGGCGGCGCAGTTCGCGACGTCTTTGGCGAGCGCCAGCACGAACGGCGGCGTTGCGCTCGAACGGGCCGTGCGCGTGACCCGCAGGCAATCGTCCGCCGGCAAGGAATCCTCAAGCAGGATGATATCGCACCCGCCATCCTCCAGGATGGCGGCGGCGCGCGGCGCGGTTTCCGCTTCCAGGAGCTCCAGCGGCACGGGCGCTTGCGCGGCGGCGGCACGCAGGGTGTCGCGATCCGCACCGGGCGGGCCAACGATCAACATCCGCAATGCCATCAGATCGTCATGCATGATCCACAGCCCGCTACTGTTGTTTGATTTAACGGCGAATGCTTTATCGCGCTTCGCCTAAGAAAACACTGCGCCGGGTCACATCCGGCCGATTTTCATCGTACGCGTCGATCGAGGGTTTCCAGAAAGTTAACCGGCTCGCCTTGCCCGGGTGTGACGAGCGCGCCTTGCCACATCACCCGCCGGCCGCGCACGACGGTGCCGACCGGCCAGCCGGTGACGGTCTTGCCGTGATAGGGCGTCCAGCCGGCGCGCGAGGCCATCCGGTCGTTGGTGATGGTTTCACGGCGCTTGAGATCGACAATCGTGAGGTCGGCGTCGTAGCCGGCGGCGATGCGCCCCTTGCGGGCGATGCCGAACAGGCGCGCGGGGCCGGCGCTGGTGAGGTCGACAAAGCGCGCGAGCGACAGCCGCCCGGCATTGACGTGGTCGAGCATGAGCGGCACCAGCGTCTGCACCCCGGTCATGCCGGAGGGGCTCGCCGGATAGGCCTGCTCTTTCTCCGCGCGGGTATGCGGCGCATGGTCGGAGCCGAGAATGTCGACCACGCCCTGCGCGAGCCCGCGCCAGAGCGCGGCCCGGTGTTCGGCCGTGCGCACCGGCGGATTCATCTGCGCGAACGTGCCAAGCCGCTCGTAGCAATCCGGCGCTTCCAGCGTCAGGTGATGCGGCGTCACTTCCACCGAGGCGACATCCTTGTGCTCCTGCAGGAATGCGATTTCGGCCGCGCTCGAAACATGCAGCACGTGCACGCGCGCGCCGGTCTGCCGCGCGAGCCGCACCAGCCGTTCGGTCGCGAGCATGGCGGCGGTCTCGTCGCGCCACAGCGGATGCGAGCGTGGATCGCCCTCCTTGCGCAGCGCCTTGCGCTCGTTCAGGCGCCGCTCGTCCTCGGCATGGAACGAGGCGCGGCGGCGGATCACCGCCAGCACCCGGCGCAAGTCTTCCTCTTCCGCCAGCAGCAGCGAGCCGGTCGAGGAGCCCATGAATACCTTGACGCCGGCACAGCCCGGCAGCCGCTCGAGCTCGGGCAGGAGTTCGGTATTCTCGCGCGTGCCGCCGATAAAGAAGGCGAAGTCGCAATGCATACGGCGGCGCGCCCGCTGCACCTTGTCGGCCAATGCCTCGGCGGTGGTCGTGAGCGGGGCAGTGTTGGGCATTTCGAACACCGCGGTGACCCCGCCCATCACGGCACCGAGCGAGCCCGATTCAAGGTCTTCCTTGTGCGCGGCGCCCGGCTCGCGAAAATGCACCTGGGTATCGATGACGCCGGGCAGAATATGCAGGCCGCGGCAATCGAGCGTTTCGCCGGCGGCGGCGCGCGACAGGTCGCCAAGCGCGGCAATGCGCCCGTCGCGGATGCCGAGATCGCGGGCAATTTCGCCGTCCTGGTTGACGACGGTTCCGCCCCGGAAAATCAGGTCGAAGGTCTGCGACATGGCGGGTTTCGCCCAGGCTTTGCGTCCGCCCTTGAGCGAACTTCGCCTGCGCCTTACGGTCCGGCGCAATATCTGGCAAGGACTTTCCCGGGGACTTACCCATGCAGGCGGCGCTTCTCCCCGATCGCGGGGTGGTCAAGATCGCGGGCGAAGCGGCCCGCACTTTCCTCAACGGGCTGTTGACGGCCGATATCGGCAAGGTCACGCCGCAGGCGCCGGCCTTTGCCGCGCTGCTGACGCCGCAGGGCAAGATCATCGTCGATTGCATCGTGGCAGAAGCCTCCGAAGCCGATGGCGGCGGTTTCTTTCTCGATTGCCCGCGCGCGCTGGTGCGCACCCTGATCGAGCGCCTGACCTTCTACAAACTGCGCGCCAAGGTGACGATCGAGGATCGCTCGGAGGTGCTGGCGGTGATGGCGGTGTGGGGCGGCCGCGCCGACAGCGAATACGGCCTGGTCTATCCCGATCCGCGGCTGCCGGAGCTTGGCTTTCGCGTCATGCTGCCCCCCGATATCGCCGCGGAAGCGGCCCGCGAGATGGGGGCGGCCTTGACCGAGGCCGCCGCCTACGAGACGCACCGCATCGCGCTCGGCGTGCCGCGCGGCGGGCTCGATTTCATCTTTGGCGACACCTTCCCGCACGATGCCGACATGGACCAGCTCGGCGGGGTCGATTTTCACAAAGGCTGCTATGTCGGGCAGGAGGTGGTCGCGCGCGTCGAGCATCGCGGCACGGCGCGCACGCGCATCGTGCCGGTTGCGTTCGACGGCGCCGCCCCTGACGCGGGCGTGCCGGTCATGGCGGGTGACAAGGCGGTCGGCACCATGGGCTCGGCGGCGGCCGGACAGGGCCTCGCCCAGGTCCGTCTCGACCGCATCGCGCCGCCGGCGGCGGGCTTGAG
>WBUW01000402.1 GCA_008933495.1 Pseudorhodoplanes sp. | reverse complement strand
GGCGAGGGCCACGGCAACGAGGGGCGCGGCAACGAGGGCGGCGGCAACGGGGGGCAAGACAGCGACCGGAAGCGGCGTGAAGCGGCGGGTCATGCCGGGCATCTCCGTCTCGGGGCGAGCGCTCCAGACATAGCGCCGCCGCGGCCGGACTTCCAGCCCGGTCGGCAATTACGAACGCCAAATGCGAAAACCGGCGCGGCCGGCCGGCGGTCGGTCAAGAGCGAGCGGAACGGCTATTGCCGGTATTGCTGGATGCGGGTCGTGCGCAGCCCGGCGAGACCATGCTGGTCGATGGAGAATTGCCAGGACAGGAATTCTTCGGTCGTAAGCGTGTAGCGGTTGCAGGCTTCTTCAAGCGAGAGCAGGCCGCCGCGAACGGCCGCCACCACTTCCGCCTTGCGGCGGATGACCCAGCGCTTGGTCGTGGGCGGCGGCAGGTCCGCGATCGTAAGCGGACTGCCATCGGGCCCGATGACATACTTCACCCTCGGGCGGTGGGGCTCAGTCATAGGCAAACTCGCAAACTCACTGACACAACTGTGGCGGAGAGTAAGCGGCGGCGCTTAAGATTTGCCTAAGCAAAAGTTTTTAAATGGGAAATTCCTGCCGCGCCATTGTGGCGCTGCCCTTAAGAGGTCGTTAAGGCGGCGCCGGGCTGCCGGTGCGTCAGCTCGACGTTCCCGTGCGCACCACGCGCTTGATCTTGTCGAGCGTATAGTCGGTGCCGCCGATATTGAGCTTCGGCGGCGTCTGCGTCATGTCCACGGAATCAACGACGCCGATGGTTTCGGTCGCGACGCCGACCGTCTGGCCGCTCGCATCCTTGGCGGTGACCGAAAGCTTGTAGACGCCGTCGGTCTGCAGCACGCCGGCATTGTTGCGGCCGTCCCAGACGAAGTTCTGCGTGCCGGCATTGACCGAGAAGGTGCCGGTATAGACGACGGCGCCCGCCGAATTGGTGATGTTGACCGTCGCCGAAGCCGGCTTGCTGATCGAAAAGCCCCAGGCCGCGTTGCCGTTCGTGAGCTGCGCGGACGAACCGTCGACCGCGACGGTCATGCCGACGAAGCCGAGCGCCTGCGTCTGCTGGACCGCCTGCTGCAACGAGACCAGGGTCGCCAATTGGTCGTTCGATTTGAGCTGCTGCTCGACCTGGGCGAACTGCACAAGCTGCTGGGTGAACTGGTTGGTGTCGAGCGGATCGAGCGGATTCTGGTTCTTCAGTTGCGTGGTGAGCAACTGAAGGAAGGTGGTGAAGTTGCTGGCGAGCGTGTTGGAATTCACCGCGCTCGCCGTGGACGTCGTCCCGGTCGCGGCGGTGACGGTCGAGGTAACGCCCGCATTGATCGTCGCCATGATCGTGTTCCTCAGATCCGGATATCGAGGCCTTTGCCCTGGCCGAGCGGCAGGCCGTAGCCGCGCACCGGCGCGTGATGGGCGGTGTCTTCATCGGCGATCACGAGCCGTTCGCCGCTCGGCGCATTCTGGCCGTCCTGGTTCTGGCCGGCATTCTGGTCGCGCAATGAGAATTGCAGGGCATTGTCGGCCGTCTTCAACCCGGCCTGGTTGAGCGCCCGTTCGAGCGCGTGGGCGTCGCGTCGCAACAGGTCGAGCGTCTCGGCGCGTTCGACCACGAGCCGCGACGTCACGTTGCCCTCGCGGTCGACGTCCAGCCGCACATCGATGCGGCCGAGCTCCGGCGGGTCGAGGCGGATTTCGAAGCGGTTCTTGCCCGCACGTGTCTGCGCGGCGATCTCGACGGCGAGGCCGGCAAGCGGCACGGCGGCGGCCTGCTGGGCTTGCGGATTGGCCTGCGCGCCGGTCGCAGCATGCGCGGACGACGCATGAGCGGTGGCGGGGTTTGCCGACTGGGCGGGATCGACCTGCGGCTTCAGGTCAAGGGCGCGGCTGTCGTTCTGCCAGTCGGGACGCGGTGCCTCCACCTCGCTCTGCGGCTTGGCGGCGGCTTCGGGCCTGGCCGGCGCCGCGGTGCTCGCCTCGTCCTTGCCGGTTTCGGGCGCGGCGTCGGTCGTGATCGGCGCCTCTTTGGTCGCCGCCAGAGGCTCTTGCGCGGCGTCATCGGCCGGGGCGCCGGCGCCGTTCCCGGCCGCACTGGCGGCCTGGACCTTGACGTCCTTGGTGTTTTTAGCGTCGCGCGGCGATCCTTCGGCGGCCGCCGCTGCGGCCTGCAGTGGAACCCCGGCGGCAATATCGGCATCGGCGGCGGGCGCCGCGGCAACAGCGCCGTCGGCCGAGACCGTGGCGGTCGCTGTGGCGTCAGGCGCCAGCGTTGCGGCTGGCGCAAAGGGAGCAGCGGGGGGCGTCACGGCCACCATCGCGACGGCAGCCTCGGTGGCCTCGGACGGATCGCGCGTCCCGTCCCCGGTACCTGCCTGCGCGGGGGCATCCGCGTGTTCAGCGTCGGCGGTCCCGGGCGACGTATCCGAATTTGCCACCGCCTCCCGGCTTCGACCGGAGTTAGCAGCGGGATCGGGATCGGCCGCCGTCTCCGGAGCCTCGCCGGCCGCGCGATCCGGCCGTTCGGCGCGGGCCGGCTCGGCCTTCCGGAGCGGTGCCGCGGATTCCGTTTTCAGGAGCACGGCAAACGGGCTCGCCCCGTCGCGGTCCTCGGTTTGGCCGGACGCGGGCCGCAGGCTGGTCAGGGAACGCATGGCGGAGACGGACGCTTCGGACGCGACGGTCGGCACGTTTGAACCTCGGCAGATGATTTCGCTGTTGTGCCTTCCTGCAAACCCCGCGCCATCGCTTCGCTGGAATTTTCCCAGTGGAAACAATGATTTGAATCAAAAGCCCAGATCGGCTAGGGGTCATAATAGCAGTATTGCTGCAAATTTTGCCGGGCGGTGTGCGGCGGCGGGTTCCTGGCGGCGGCAGCCCGGCAGGCGCTGCCCCGGATTTTGAAATGCCGCACGGGCTCTATAGATAAGGCGTCGGCGCTGCCGGATTGGACCGGACCGGAACAGGGGAGTGCGGCCGAAAGCCGTGACAGCGATGCGCAACAGTCTGGACATCGAGGGGCGTCCGCAGGACACCCGGGTCGTCGTCGCCATGTCGGGCGGCGTCGATTCCTCGGTGACCGCGGCCCTGCTCGCCGCGGAAGGCTATGAGGTCGTCGGCGTGACGTTGCAGCTCTATGACCATGGGGCGGCAACCCATCGCAAGGGCGCCTGCTGCGCCGGGCGCGACATCCATGACGCGCGCGCGGTCGCCGAGCGGATCGGCATTCCCCATTACGTCCTCAATTACGAAAGCCGCTTCCGCGAAGCGGTGATCGAGAATTTCGCCGACAGTTATGTCGCGGGCGAGACGCCGGTGCCTTGCGTCGCCTGCAACCAGTCGATCAAGTTCCACGATCTGCTCGATACCGCGCGCGAGCTTGGCGCCAAGGTGATGGCCACCGGCCATTATGTCGTCTCGCGCCCGGCGCCGGGCGGGCGGGCGCGGAACAGCGCCCGCC
>WBUW01000401.1 GCA_008933495.1 Pseudorhodoplanes sp. | reverse complement strand
ACGCCGCAAGGCGGGAACCGAAGCCTGGATGCCTTGACGAAATCCGCTCACCGGCTTCTCCCGTCGATCGTTGTCGTCAATTCAGGGTTGCTCGGGAAACACCGGTTCGGCAAGCAATATTCCCCCGCCGGCGCCGGCGCCGGCCCGCTCGGCGCCGCCTTGAAGGAAAAAATGCCCTATGCCACAAAGCGCTGTGCCGTCCGGCGGCAATGGCGGCGGAGTTTGGGGCGATGGCGGAAGGAACCGGTCTGATGCGCGGCAAGCGCGGCCTCATCATGGGGGTCGCCAACAACCGCTCGATCGCCTGGGGGATCGCGCGCGCCTGCCGTGATCACGGCGCCGATCTCGCTTTCACCTACCAGGGCGATGCGCTCAAGAAGCGGGTGGAGCCGCTCGCCGAAGAGGTCGACGGTATCATCGTCGGACATTGCGACGTGACCGAGCCAGCCACCATCGACGCCGTCTTCGAAGGCGTGCGCAGTGCCTGGGGCGCGCTCGATTTCGTGGTGCACGCGATCGCCTATTCCGACAAGGACCAGCTCGATGGCCGCTACATCGATACGACCGCGGACAATTTTGCCAAGACGATGCTGATCTCCTGCTATTCGTTCACGGCGGTGGCGCAGCGCGCCGAGAAGCTGATGACCAATGGCGGCTCGCTGCTCACGCTGTCCTATTACGGCGCGGAGAAATGGATGCCCCATTACAATGTCATGGGGCTCGCCAAAGCCGCGCTCGAATGCTCGGTGCGCTATCTGGCGGCCGATCTCGGGCAGAAGAATATCCGCGTCAATGCGATCTCGGCCGGCCCGATCAAGACGCTGGCGGCGTCCGGCATCGGCGACTTCCGCTACATTCTCAAGTGGAATGAATACAACACCCCGATGCGCCGCAACGTGACGCTCGACGATGTCGGCTCTTCGGCGGCCTATTTCCTGTCCGACCTGTCGCGCGGGGTAACCGGCGAAATCCTGCACGTCGATGCCGGCTATCACATTGTCGGCATCAAGCATCCCGAAGCGCCCGACCTCACCGTCGGCGAAACCTGAGCGGCCGATCCGGGCTCCGGTCCCGGTCTTTCGCCGACCAAGGCCGCGCCCGGCAACGGACCTTGCGTCAGCCTTTCTGCAGCCCGGCGGTCTCGATCCAGGCGAGCGCGACCACATGCGTCGCCACGCCCAGTGCGATCCGCAGCGCGCGGCCCTGGCGGGTCACGGCCGTTTGGCCGGCCATGTCGACGGCAATGTCATGGAATTCGAGGAATTCCCGGTCGCGCGGATAGAGCGCCTTGTAGACGGCTTCCTTGATGCAGAACAGGAGCCGGCCGCGCAACGGGTCGTTGGCGGCCGCCGGCCGTTCGCGCGGGATCGCCACAAGATCCAGCACTTCGGGGGCCAACGGGGCGGCCGGCTCGATATCGATCCCGAGCGCTGCGATATCGCGGGCGCGCGCGAGCGCGGCGATCGCGACGCGCTCGTCATGCGCAAACGATCCGACAAGGCCCGGCGGCCAGCGGACCTCGCCGGATGCGGCCCTGGGCAAGGCCGCGCGCGGGCAGCCAAGCCGATCGAGCAGCCCGCGCCCGACGATGCGGGCGGCGCCGCTCGCGCGCCGGATTGCGATCGCCGAGGAGGGGATTGTATCGGCTTCCTCGGCAAGCAGGGCGTTCTCGTCGCCGGTGGCAATCAGGCGATGGTCGACGAGGATCGCCGGCGGCGCGAGTGAAACGAGGGCGCGCGCCAGCGCCGGGTCGTGCACGGCGTTCGTCCCGGTCACAGCGACAGCTCCGCATGGACCTCGCCGTATTCGATGCGGCCGGTCTCGGCGAATCCCAGGCTCGCATAGAAGGCTTTGGCGACCGCGTTGTCGGGAAGGTAGCTGATCGCGACCTTGGCGATGCCGGGAATTTGCCGGATTTCGTCGATCGCGCACGTAAGTGCGGCGCGCCCGTAGCCCTTGCCCTGATGATCCTTGTCGATCATGAAACGATAGATCGCGGCGACCTTCGGATCGTCATCGGCGTCGGGCACATCGTACATCAGGAAACCGACAATGACGTCGCCGGCATAGATCGCCCGCGGGCGCGCATCGGGGTCGAATTTCGACTGCGCGATCGAATAAAGGTTGCTGGCGACGAGATGCTTCTGGTCGTCGGCAAGCCGCAGACCGGCGACCTTCCACCAGTTCTCCGCCGTCACGTCGGCAAGCCTGACATCGTGCGCCATGCAGCGTCGTCCATAGGCCCGCCGCCGCAACGAGGATCGCGCTTATTCGGCGGCGATGGCCGGCACGTAATCGCGTTGCTCCCAGCAACCGGTATCGGCCGCGGGTGGGCACACGGCCCGCTCCGGGGTGGCGCTGCCGCGTACCATCCTGGCCGGGTTGCCGCGCCAGCCGGTGTGCGAATCGAGCGTCTCGCCCTTCATCAGGAAGGAGTCGGCATCGAGCACGACATGATCGCCCATCGTGACGCCATAATGGACGAAGGCGCCGGGACCGATCGAGCAGCCCTTGCCGAGCCGGATATGGTCGGACTTGAAAACACCTTCCTCCAGCGAGTGCGCCTGCAGCACGCAGCCTTCATTGAGGTTGGCGTAGTCGCCGACCTCGGTCAGCGTGCGCTCGGTGATCGAGCGGCTGCTGTCGAAGACCATGCGGCCGATCTTCATGCCCATGGCGCGGAACATCATCGGGCGGAACGGCGTGCCTGAGAACAGGCGGGTGATCGGCGATTCCGCGAGCTTCCAGTGCCGCTCGTGGAACCAGAAATATGGATCGTAGATGGAGGCGAGCTTCGGCGTGAGCCGCTTGAAGCGCAGGCTTGCGCGCTCGATCAGGACGAAGAACACGATCGAGGCTGCCGTGATGGCGATCGTGGCCGCGAACAGCGCGAACACGCCGAAGCGGTCGTATTGCGCAAGCGCGGCGGTCCACAGCACAAGCGCGGCAAGGAACGACATCCAGCGGCTGAGCAGGAAGAGCAGCGCGGTGACCGCGTTGTAGGCGTTCTTCTGGCGCAGCCGGATGCGGCGGGTCTCCTCGCCGATCGAAGCGTTCATGTCGCGGTCGCGGTCGACCATGCGCGGAATTTCGAACGTCGGCGAGCCGAGCAGGCCGACATTCTCGCGCAGCGGGCCGTCGACCGGGATCATGGTCTTGGTGCCGAGCAGGCAATTGGCGCCGGTGCGGCCATCCGGCGGATAATAGATGTCGTTGCCGAGATAGTTGTTGTCGCCGATGCGCGTTTCGGCGAGCCGGAACGAAGTCGCCGACATGTGCATGTTGATCATCGAAATGCCGTCGGAAACCATCGTGCCGCTGCCGATGTTGCAGAGGAACGGATTGTCGTGGCGCTGGTTGGTGCCGAAATTCGAGCCGGTCTGCGTGACCTTGTTCAGTTTCCAGCCCAGATAGCGCATGTAGTTCACGACGAACGAGGAGTCGCCGAACAGCACGCAGAAGAACTCGGAATTGCTGACCCGCAGGATGATGCTCTGCAGCAG
>WBUW01000400.1 GCA_008933495.1 Pseudorhodoplanes sp. | reverse complement strand
CGGTACTGGAACAGGAAATCCGCAGCCGCGATCAGCGCCAGCACGGCAATGACCGCGCCGAGCATTTGCAGCGTGACGGTGATGACCACCGGCAACAGCGCGGCCGGATCGACCGTGATCAGCGCTTCCAGGCGGCTGCGTTCCGGCCACAGCAGGAGCGCCATGATGGTGCCGAGCAGGCCGACCTTGACGAGCCCCTTGGCGAAATTCACCAGCGCCTGCTTGGAAAACAGCCGCTTCATGCCGGCGATCGGCGAAATGCGGTCGAGTTTCGGCTTGAGCCCCTCCGACGACCACACGAACCGGTGCTGCACGACATGCCCGCCGATCGCGGCGAGCACGATCAAAAGGATCGGCAGCGTCAGCGCGCCGGCCGCCTCCATGCCGATCCGGACGGCAAGCCGGGTGAGTGCGGCGCCGTCGGTCGGGATGCGCCAGGCGTTCGCGAGCAGCCCGCCGAGCGTGGCTTTCAGTGCCTCGCCCGCGGTGCTGGAAAAGGCAATCAGCGCCAGCGTCGCGCCGGCGAGGACGAACCAGGTGGGCACCTCCTGGCTCTTGGCGACGTCGCCGCGCTTGAGCGCATCGTCGAGTTTCTTGAGTGTTGGGTCTTCTGACTTGTCGGATTCGTCGTGCTCCTCGGCCATGCGCGATGCTCCTCACGAATAGGGCGCGAGGTCGCGCAGCACCTGGCCGAGAAAGTCGGTAAAGGTGCCCATCATCATGCCGACGACGAACATCAGAACGACGAATCCGAGCAGGATCGACAGCGGTATGCCGACGAAGAAGACCTGCATCTGCGGCATCAGCCGCGACAGCACGCCGAGGCCGATATTGAACAGGAGCCCGAACACCAGGAATGGCGCGGCGAGCTGGATGCCGATGCGAAACGCCGCGGCGATCGTGCGCGTCACGAGCATTGCCACGTCGCCGACCGGGAATGTCGCCCCGGGCGCGAACAGCCGGTAGCTGTCGTTCAGCGCCGCGATCACGAGATGATGCAGGTCGGTGGCAAAGATCAGGGTGACGCCGAGCACGGTAAGGAAATTGCCGACCAGGACATTCTGCTGGCCCTGCGTCGGATCGATCGCGGTGACGAAGCCAAGCCCCATCTGCTGGGCGATCACCGCACCCGCGACATTGAGCGCGGAGACGGTGAGCCGTGCGGTCATGCCCAGCACCGCGCCGATCGCCAGTTCCTGGGCGAACAGCACGAGCACCGGGCCGGCGGCGCGCAGGTCGACCACATAGGCCTCGCGATGCAGCGGGACCAGGATCGCGGTCAGGACCAGCGCCACCGTCAGGCGCAGGCGCACCGGCACGCTCATTTCCCCGAGCCCGGGCAGCAGCATGATCATCGTGCCGATACGGGCAAAGACGAGCAGATAGACCGTGGCGAGCGCGGGAAGGAAGGAAAGGTCGACGCGCACGTTCGGGGGCCGCGCTAGCCGGCGGCGATCCGCTGCGCAAGGCGCGCCATGTGCCCCTGCAGGGCGTCGGCCATGAACGGCAACGCGAGCAGCATGGCGATGAAGATCGCAAGGATTTTGGGAACGAAGACGAGCGTCATTTCCTGGATCTGGGTCAGCGCCTGGAACAGCGAGATGGCGACGCCGACGGCAAGCCCGACCAGCATGAGGGGGCTCGCCACGATCACCAGCGTGAAAATGGCGTCGCGCGCGACATCGAGAACTTCGGGACCGGTCACGGTACCATACCTTTCTTGGTTCGAACCGCGCCGCCGGTCAGATCGGCATGCGCATGATTTCCTCGTACGACTGGATCACCCGGTCGCGGACCGCAACCAGCGCATCGATCGCCACCTCGGTTTCCGCAACCGCCGTCACCACGTCGACGACATTGGCCTTGCCGGTCGCCAGCGACTTGGCCTGCAGGTCGGTCTTCTTGCCGGCCTCGGCGACGGCGGTCATTGCCTCTTTCAGCGCCGTGCCGAAACTCGGCTCGCCGCCGGCGACCCGCCCCGCCGGCTTGGACAGCGCGGCGCCCGGGTTGGTCAGGCGCGCAAGATTGGCATAGGCTTTGGCGGCGCCGCTCGGCGTGGTCATGGTTGTGCTCCCGCTCAGGCTTTGAGGATTTCGATGGTTTTCTGGATCATGCGCCGCGTTGCGCTCACGACATTGATGTTGGCTTCGTAGGATCGCTGCGCCTCGCGCATGTCGGTCATTTCGATCAGCGGATTGACGTTGGGATATTTGACGTTACCGGCGGCATCCGCGGCCGGATGACCCGGCTGATGCTTGAGCTGGAAATCGGACTGGTCCGGTTTGACGCGGCCGAAGGCGACGACCCGGGCGTCGAGCGTGCGATCGATCTCGCTCTGGAAGGTCGGGATTTTGCGCCGATAGGGTTCGCCGCCCGCGCCCTTGGCCGTCGAATCGGCGTTGGCGATGTTCTCGGCGATCACGCGCATGCGGCCGGCCTGGGCGCGCAGCCCGGATGCGGCGATTGCGATCGATTTGAGAAAATCCATGACGGCGGTCCTCAACGCTTGCCGATCGCGGTCTTCAGAAGCCCGAGGCTGCGCGAATAGAGCGTGGTTGCCGCCTGGTAATCCATCTGGTTGGCGGCCACCTTCATCATCTCGTCTTCCAGGCTGACCGCGTTGCCGGCCGGACGCGTCTCGAAGGCGCTTTCGCGCGCGGTCCCGAACCGCGCGGAGCCGCCCGCGGCAAGGCCGGTCAGATGCAAGGGACTGGTGGCGACAAGGGCCACGGGCCGCGGCGGAGGCCGTCCGAAATCGGGCGCGGCAAGATCGCGCGGCCGGAATTTGGGCGTGTCGGCATTGGCAACATTCTCGGCGAGCAATTGCTGGCGCGCCTGGTGCCAGTGCATCTTGGTGCGCAGCATCGACAGGATCGGCAGGTCGGATATGGCCATGGCGCGCGCTCCCGGTTCCAGTCTGGCGGCGCGGTGCAGCACGGCGCGCCCGGCAAACTTTGCCGGGTTTATGGTTAACGGATGGTAAATTTATCGGTCTGACGCCGCCTTGAAAGCGCCGTTTTGGCACTGGCGTTTACCATCCGGTCAGAAGCGCGACCGGTCGGGAAATGAGGCGGACCGCCCGCGTTAAGACTTTGTTAGTGTGTGCGGCAGCAATCATTGCCAAAGGCTTAAGACATCTGGCCGACGCCGGTCGCCTGCAGCCTGACGGCAGTTCCGGGGACGTTCATGTTCGAAAGCTTGTTTGGCGCGGAGACGCCCCTCGCTGTGCGGTTCTTCATCGCCTTCGTCGTTGTATTCGCTCTTATCGGGGCAAGCGCCTGGCTGATCCGTCGCTTTGGTGCCGCGCGCCTCGGCGGCCATGCCGCGCGCGGGCGCCAGCCGCGGATCGCGGTCATCGAATCCGGCGCCGTCGACGGACGCCGCCAGCTTGTTCTCATTCGCCGCGACAATGTGGAACACCTGCTCATGATCGGCGGCCCGACCGACGTCGTGGTTGAGCAGAATATCGTCCGCGGGCAACGCGCCGCCGCCGAGCCGGTCGCGCGCGGAGTGGCGGCGTCCGAACCGTCGGCGACC
>WBUW01000399.1 GCA_008933495.1 Pseudorhodoplanes sp. | reverse complement strand
CGGTGCACGACAGAGAGGCAAATCCGATCGTGACCGGGTCACCCGTTCCGCGCCGCTGCCGCGCATTGTTCCTGTCGGACGTCCATCTCGGGACCCGCGGCTGCCGGGCCGATTTGCTGGTCGATTTCCTGCGCCATCACGAGGCCGACACGATCTATCTTGTCGGCGACATCATCGACGGATGGCAGCTCAAGTCCGGCTGGCACTGGTTGCAGTCGCATAACGATGTCGTGCAGAAGCTGTTGCGGCAGGCGCGCAAGGGGGTGCGCGTTCTCTACATCCCCGGCAACCACGACGAGGTGCTGCGCGACTATTGCGGCGTCCATCTCGGCGGCGTCGAGGTCGTGCAAGCGGCCACCCACGTCGCCGCCGACGGCCGGCGTTATCTGGTGACGCACGGCGACGATTTCGACATCATGATCAAGCACGGTCGCTGGCTGTCGTTTCTGGGCGCCACCGCGCATGGCGCGGCGATCCTGATCAACGGCACCTGGAACCGGGTCCGCCGTCTGATCGGACTCGGCCATTGGTCGCTCTCGCGCTGGGCCAAGACCAAGGTCAAGAACGCCGTTAATTACATATCGGAGTTCGAGGCCGCCCTGTCCGCGGAGGCGCGGCGGTGCGGCATGGACGGCGTGATCTGCGGGCACATTCATCACGCCGCCAGCCACCAGCGTTATGGCGCTCACTATTTCAATTGCGGCGATTGGCTCGAAAGCTGCACGGCGCTCGTCGAACACGACGACGGCCGTTTCGAAATCATCTCATGGACGCATATCCGATCGACAGCGGCAGCCGCGCCGGCTCGGGCGCAGCCGCAGGCCGCTTGAGGAAAATCCTCATCGCCACCGACGCCTGGTATCCGCAGGTGAACGGCGTCGTGCGCACGCTGACCTCGGTTGCCCGGGTGGCCGTGTCGCTTGGCACGCAGATCGCCTTCATCACGCCGCAGGAATTTCACACCATCCCTCTGCCGACCTATCCTGATATCCGGCTTGCTTTGCCGCGCCCGCGCGCCATCGAGAGCCGCATCCGCGCGGAGCGGCCGGATTTCATCCATGTCGCGACCGAGGGGCCGATCGGCCACATGGTCAGCCGCTATTGCCGGCGGCACGGGCTTTCCTTCACGACGAGTTTTCATACGCGCTTTCCCGACTATGTGTCGGCGCGCGCGCCGATCCCGCAGGCGCTGGTCTGGGCGTGGCTGCGCCGGTTTCACCGGCGCGGGGCGGGCGTGATGGCGCCAACGCCGCATCTGGCCTCCGAATTGCTGGAGCGCGGCTTCCACAATGTCATGCTGTGGCCGCGCGGCGTCGACGCCGACCTGTTCCGGCCCGCGCGATCCGGCGACCTCGCCCTGCGGCGGCCGATTTTCCTGACCGTCGGGCGGGTCGCGCTGGAGAAGAATATCGAGGCCTTCCTTTCGCTCGATCTGCCGGGGACGAAGGTGGTGGTCGGCGACGGGCCGGCGCGCGCCGATCTCGAACGCCGCTTTCCCGACGCGATTTTTCTGGGTGCCAGGCAGGGCGAAGAGCTGGCGCAAATCTACGCGGCGGCCGATGTGTTCGTGTTTCCCAGCAAGACCGATACCTTCGGCCTCGTGCTGCTTGAGGCGCTGGCGAGCGGGGTGCCGGTCGCGGCTTTTCCGGTGGCCGCGCCGCGCGATGTAATCGGGGACGCTGCGGTCGGCGTACTTGATTGGGACCTGCGGCGCGCCTGCCTCAAGGCCCTGACGCTGTCGCGGCAGGCGTGCCGCAGCTTTGCGCTCGGGATGACCTGGGAAGCGAGCGCGCGCTGTTTCCTGTCGCACATCGCCCGTTTTCTCTAGGCCGGCGACCGCGCGGGCGGACGCGCCGCTGTCATCAAACCAACATCGAACAGCCGCTAGACCGTCATCGCTAGCTAGAGCGCGATCCGCCGAAGTGGGTACCGGTTCGGCGAGAGGTCGCGCGAAAAACTAAAGAAACCGGAGCGCGATCCGATTCAATCTGAGCGGATCACGGTCCAGTGGATTCGGCGGCAGGGAGCGCGTCTCGACCATGACCATGACGGAAACCCGGGGCAATCTGCTGAAGCAGGCGGTCGCATCCAGCCCGGCGCTGTCGCGCAAGGGCGCGCTCGAACATCTGTTCGCCTGGATGTTCAAGGGTCTCGTCTATCCGCAAATCTGGGAGGATCCCGAGGTCGATATCGAGGCGCTCGCCATTGCGCCCGACAGTCATGTCGTGGCGATCGCGTCGGGCGGCTGCAACATCCTGTCCTATCTCATCGCCGATCCGGCGCGCATCACCGCGATCGACCTCAATGCCGCCCATGTCGCGCTCAACCGGCTCAAGCTTGCGGCGGCGGTTCACCTGCCGTCATGGGATGCGTTCTACCGTTTCTTTGGCGCGGCCAACGAAATGACCAATGTCGCGGCCTATTGGCGCTATCTCGTACCGCACCTCGATCCGCAGACCCGCGCCTATTGGGAAGCGCGCCCGGCCTTCGGGCTCGGCCGCCGGCGGATCATGATTTTCTCGCGCAACCTGTACCGCCACGGGCTGCTCGGCCATTTCATCGGGCTCGGTCATTGCCTCGCCCGCGCCTACGGCATTGATCCGCGCGACATCCTGCGTGCGCGCACGCTGGACGAGCAGCGCAGCTATTTCGAAACCACGCTCGCGCCGCTGTTCGACAAGCGCTTCGTCCGTTGGGCGAGCGCGCGCCGGTTTTCGCTCTACGGGCTCGGCATTCCGCCGGCGCAATACGAGGCGCTGGCCGGCGGCCGCGACATGGCCGCGGTGCTGCGCGCGCGCATGGAGCGGCTGACCTGCGGCTTCAGCTTCAACGACAATTATTTCGCCTGGCAGGCGTTCGGGCGCTCCTATGCCGGCACCGAAGACGGTCCGCTGCCGCCTTATCTCAGGCGCAGCCATTTCGATCTGGTGCGCAGCCGCGCTGACCGGGTCGAGGTGCTCAATCGCTCCTTCACCGGTTATCTCGAAAGCTGTCCCACCGGCTCCGTCGACCGCTATGCCCTGCTCGATGCACAGGACTGGATGACCGACGCCCAGCTCAATGCGCTGTGGTCGCAGCTCACCCGCACCGCCCGTCCCGGCGCGCGGGTGATATTCCGCACTGCGGCCGAGCCGAGCCTGCTGCCCGGGCGGGTGGCGGCGCCGGTGCTGGCGCGCTGGCGCTACGAGGAGGAAAAGTCGCGCGGCTATAGCGCGCGCGACCGCTCGGCGATCTATGGCGGCTTCCATCTCTATGTGTTCGAGGGCTGAGCCATGGAGGTCGCGCCCGACGCCGCTGGCCGCATGGACCGGATCTACCGCCATCAGCGGCATATCTACGATGTCACGCGGCGCTTCTTCCTGCTCGGCCGCGACGCGGCGCTGCGCGAACTGCAGCCGCCGCGGCCCGGTGCCGTTCTGGAGATCGGTTGCGGCACCGGACGCAACCTGATCGCGGCGGCCCGCCGCTATCCGCAGGCGCTTTTCTGCGGCATCGATATCTCGAATGAAATGCTCAAGTCCTGCCGTCGGTCGGTCGCGCGCGCCGGCTTGTCG
>WBUW01000398.1 GCA_008933495.1 Pseudorhodoplanes sp. | reverse complement strand
GCAGGCCCCACACGTCGTTGACGATGGCGGCGCCCTGTTCGATCGCCCAGGCGGCCACCTCCGCCTTCATGGTGTCGATGGAGACCGGGCGCCCGAGCGCCACGACCGCCGGCAGCACCGGGGCGAGACGCGCGATTTCCTCGCCGGCTGCGACCGGAATCTGCCCGCCATAGGGCCTTGTCGATTCCGCGCCGATATCGATCAGGTCGGCCCCGTCCGCCACCATGCGCATGGCGTGCGCGATCGCGCGTTGCGGGTCGAGAAAGCGTCCGCCGTCGGAAAAGGAATCCGGCGTCACGTTCAGGATGCCCATAACCAGCGTGCGCCCGGGCCGCAGCAGCAGCGGCCAGCCGAGGCGCCCGGCGGGCGCGGCAAGATCGGCGACGGGCGAGAAAGCGGCGTTCATGCCGGTCGCTTTGCGCGCTCGGCTGCGGGGTGTCAAGCGAGCGCGCTGCGGCAGGCTCAGTAGCTGATCTTGAGCGGCAACTTGCGGGCGTGCTCGATCCAGCGACCGACCGCCCTCTCGGACGGCAGGATGCGCACCAGCTTGCGCTTGCGGTTCTGGTCCGCCATCGCCCTGACGAGATTTTCCGGGTTGCGGTATTTCAGTTCCTTGACGGTATCGACGCCGGCGGCACACAGCAGCAGCGCATATTCGGGGCCAAGGCCCGGCACCCGCATGCGGTCGGCCATGTTGGCCCAGGACAGAATCTGCTTCTCGCTGATCCCGGTCTTCTCGGCGAGCGCCTTGCGGTCCTTCGGCCTTTTCGCGGCGTCCAGCAGGCGCGCCGTTGTACGAATGCCGGCTTTCTTGAGCGCGGCGGCCGCGTCCGGGACGAGACCTTCAAGGCTGGTGAGCGGGTAGGAGGACGGCAACGTCGGACACTTTCTTACAAAAACAGAATTCATCAACTTCCGGCGTGACGGCGGACGGCTTCAGGCGAACTGACCCAGGCCCGGGATCGCCGCGACAAGCTCGGCCACCGCATCCTCACCGGCCTTCTCACGCGCGTACGCCATCACGGTCCTGGTGACCGACTGGACATCGCCCATGCCGAGTCCGATCCCCATCAATGCTGCACCCGCGCCCATGATCCCGCCCATGCCGAAGCTGCCGCCGCCGCCGGATTGCGCGGCCGCTTGCGCGCCCGGCATGCCTTCGAGCAGCGGCCGCACCTTGTCCGCGGGCGCTTCCTTGACCAGGAATGCGAGAATGATTGCAACGGCCTTGGCTGCGACATCGCGGTCAAGGCCGTTTGCAGCGACGATGCGCTCGACCAGTTCGTCCATGATCCCCCTGCCTCCCGCGCTTGCGGCGGATTGAGGTCATAATGAAGAGCGCGCGCAAGGAAAACAAGGCGAATGAAGGTTTTTTGAAACGTGTCGGGGCGGCCACATGCCTGGCCCGGACGTTCGGCTTGACTTGGAGCCTCAAATGGCAATGAACGGTGTGCGCGGCATGGCTGTTGACCCATTCGGGGCAACAGCGAACAATAAGTTTACATATGTACCGACCTGATATCGGGCGGCCGGCGAGGTTGAACGATGGCAAAGACGACGAAAACGACAAAAACGACAAAAACGCTGAAGGCGGCAAGCACCGGCAAGAAGAAGTCCGAAGCCGCGGCGTCCGGAAAGAACCCGTCATCAAACAGTCCGGCCCAGGGCAATCCGGCCGTGAAGGTGGTATCCGCGGCTGGAATCGATCCGGCCGGGCAGTTCTTTGTCGGCATGAGCGGCAAGCCGGAATATCTGACGCTGCGTCTGGCCAACCGCCATGGCCTCGTCACCGGCGCCACCGGCACCGGCAAGACGGTCACGCTGCAGATCATGGCCGAAGGCTTTTCGCGCGCGGGCGTTCCGGTCTTTGCCGCCGACATCAAGGGCGACCTGTCGGGCATCTCGGCCACGGGCGAAGCCAAGGATGCGCTGGTCGGACGTGCCAGGAGCATGGGCTTTGCGTACGAGACCGACGCCTATCCGACGATTTTCTGGGACATGTTCGGCGAACAGGGCCATCCGATCCGCGCAACGGTTTCGGAAATGGGACCGCTGCTGCTGTCGCGCCTGATGAATCTCAACGAGGTGCAGGAGGGAGTGCTCAACATCGCGTTCCGCGTCGCTGACGAAAGCGGGCTGCCGCTGCTCGACATGAAGGACCTGCAGGCGATCCTCAATCATGTCGCAGAGAATGCCGAGCAGCTTACCACCAAGTACGGCAACGTGACCAAGCAGTCGGTCGGCACCATCCAGCGCCAGTTGCTGGTCCTGGAGAACCAGGGCGGCGCCAAGTTTTTCGGCGAGCCGGCGCTCGACCTCAAGGACTTCATGAAAACCGATCGCAGCGGCCGCGGCTATGTCAATATTCTGGCCGCCGACAAGCTGATGGAGAATCCGCGGCTTTATTCGACCTTCCTGCTGTGGCTTTTGTCGGAACTGTTCGAGGAATTGCCGGAAGTCGGCGATCCCGAGAAACCGAAGCTGGTCTTCTTCTTCGACGAAGCCCACCTTCTGTTCAACGACGCGCCGAAAGCCCTGCTCGACAAGATCGAGCAGGTGGTGCGCCTGATCCGCTCCAAGGGCATCGGCGTCTACTTCGTGACGCAAAATCCGCTCGACGTGCCCGACAAGGTTCTCGCCCAGCTCGGCAACCGCGTGCAGCATGCGCTGCGCGCGTTTACGCCGCGCGACCAGAAGGCGGTGAAAGCGGCCGCCGAGACCTTCCGGCCCAACCCCAAGCTGAACACGGCGCAGGTCATCATGGAACTCGGCAAGGGCGAGGCGCTGGTTTCATTCCTGGAAGGCAACGGCATCCCCTCGATGGTCGAGCGCGCAATGATCCGGCCGCCGGCCGCACGCATGGGGCCGATTGCGCCGCAGGAGCGCAGCGCGCTGATCGCCAAAAGCCCGATCAAGGGAAAGTACGACGAGACGATCGATTCCGAATCCGCGCACGAAATGCTGCAGAAGCGCGTGAAAGGCGAAGCCGCTCCGGCCGGCGGGGGCGCGCGGGAGGAGGCACCGTCCGGCGGCGGGCGCATCGGCGGCTGGCTCGGCACCATCTTCGGCACCAACCGCAAGCGCGGCGAACGGCTCACCACCGGCCAAGTGGTGGCCCGCGAAGTGGCGCGCACGGTGACAACCCGCGTGGCGGGGCAGATCGTGTCCGAACTGTCGAAGTCGCTCGGCGGCGGGAAAATCGGCGGCACCGTCGGCCGCGCCATCGTGCGCGGCACGCTCGGCGGAATTTTGCGGCGCTAGCTATGCCGCGGCGGCATGGCGCGCGCATACCGGGCATCGGTCCTGTTGCATTGCCATGCCAGCGCCGGCCGTGAATACTGGATCGCCCGCTGGCGCGGGCAATGACATCCGGAATGTTCAATGACCCCCAGCGAAGCCCTTCCCAAGGTTCTCGACCGTATCGATTCTGATCTCGACATGAACCTGGAGCGGCTGTTTGCGTTTTTGCGCCTGCAGTCGATCTCGACCGACCCGGCCTATGCCGCGCAGTGCCGTGCCGCCGCCGATTTCGTCGCAAAGGATTTGGAAAGCCTCGGGATGAAGGCGCAG
>WBUW01000397.1 GCA_008933495.1 Pseudorhodoplanes sp. | reverse complement strand
CGTCGGCGGCACGCACCGGCTGATGCTGATGTTCGCGGCGCAGGATCTGACCCTCAAGCAATTGACGGTCACCGACCCTCAGGGCTTCGACACCACGGTCGCGGTCTATAATCTCGATCTCAACAAGCAGCCCGATCCCGGCCTGTTCAAGATCAATTACGAACGCGTGCTGCAATAGTTGATATCGTGCGTCATCGTCACCCGCGGGCTTGACCCGCGGGTCCATCCTCCCGAAATAGGTTTGGGATATCTTGATGGATTGCCGGGTCAAGCCCGGCAATGATTTTGTGATGCAACTGAAGCTCACGACCTGGAACGTCAATTCGGTGCGCTTCCGCATCGACCTCGTCGCCAAATTCATCAAGGCGGCGCGGCCGGACATACTTTGCCTGCAGGAAACCAAGTGCCCGGACGACGCGTTCCCGATCAGGCGCTTCCGCCGGCTTGGCTACGACTATGCCGCGCTCAACGGCCAGAAGGGCCATCACGGCGTCGCCATCCTGTCGCGCCTGCCGTTCGACCAGGTCACGACCCGCGGCTTCTGCGGCAAGACCGATCGCCGCCATGTCACCGTCGTGTTCGGCGAAAAGGCAGGACTGAAAGACCCGATCACCCTGCACAATCTCTATGTGCCGGCGGGCGGCGACATTCCCGATCCCGCCGCCAACCCGAAATTCGAGCACAAGCTGTCCTTCCTTGATGAGATGCGCGAGTGCGCCGACGTGCATGTGAAAGGCGGCGGGCGCGCAATCCTGGTCGGCGATCTCAATGTCGCCCCGCTCGAACACGATGTCTGGAGCCACAGGCAGTTGCTCGACGTTGTCTCGCACACGCCGGTCGAGTGCGAGAAATTCGTCGCCGCGCGCAAGGCCGGCGGCTGGGTCGACATCATGCGCGAGCTCGTTCCCGAGCCGACCAAACTCTATACCTGGTGGAGCTATCGTTCGCCCGACTGGAAAACCGCCGACAAAGGCCGCCGTCTCGACCATATCTGGCTCGCGCCCGCCCTCGCCGATCGGGTCGCGACCCTCAAGATCGCCAAAGAGGCGCGCGGCTGGGAAGCGCCCTCCGACCACGTGCCGGTCACCGCGACGCTGCAATTATAGGGCACGGTCTCGAGAAGCGGTTTTCGGACGAGATCATGCTCAGACAAAGAGCGAAAGCGGGATGACGATCCGACGAAAAGCCAGCCCGCTTTGGCAGGCGGAGCGCGATCCGCCGGAGCGGGAACCGGTTCGGCGCAAGATCGCGCCAAACCGAAGAATCCCGACCCCTGGCGCGCCGGTCAGGCGGCACGCACGGTTGCGAGGAAGCGCTCCACTTCCTGCTTGAGACTGCCGCTCTCGGCGGCGAGGGATTGCGCGGCCGACAGGACTTGCGAGGATGCCGTACCGGCCGCGGACGCGCCGCGGCTGACCTTCTCGATATTCGAGGCAACGCCCAGCGTTCCTTGAGCCGCCTCCTGCACGTTGCGCGACATTTCCTGGGTCGCAGCGCCCTGTTCCTCCACTGCGGCGGAGATGCCGGCCGCAATCTCGGAGATTCGCCCGATCGTCGAACTGATCTCGCCGATTGCCTCGACCGACTCCCGGGTCGCGGACTGCATCGTTGCGATCTGGCCGCCGATTTCGTCGGTTGCCTTGGCGGTCTGCGACGCCAGCGCCTTCACTTCATGCGCGACAACCGCAAATCCTCTTCCGGCCTCGCCCGCGCGGGCAGCCTCGATGGTGGCATTCAGCGCCAACAGATTGGTCTGTTCCGCGATCGCCGTGATGAGCTTGACCACGTCGCCGATGCGGCCGGCCGCCTGCGCGAGCTCGGAGATGCGCGTATCTGCCTTCTCGGCCTGCTCCACCGCGCCGGCCGCGATGTTTGCCGATTCCTGAACCTGGCGCGCGATCTCACCAACCGACGCGGCCAGCTCCTCGGACGCGGAGGCGGCAGCGCGCACATTGCCGGATGCCTGCTCGGACGCGCTGGCAACGGTAACCGCGACTTGCTGGTTTTCCTCCGCGGTCCTCGTCATGGTGCGCGCGGCCGATTCCAGTTGCGCCGAAGCTGACGATACCGAATTGACGATTCCGCCGACGGCGGATTCGAACTGGCCGGCGATCGTCTGCAGCGACCGCTTGCGCTCCGCCGCCGCGGCGCGCTCCTGGTCCTCCCGCGCGGCGGCCTCGCTCCGTGCGCGTTCGACGGCCTTTTCCTTGAAGACCTCGACCGCATGCGCCATTTCGCCGATTTCGTCGCGGCGGCCGAGGCCGGGCAGCGTCACGTTGAAATTGCCTTCCGCCAGCGCGCGCATCGCCGCCGTCATTGCCGACAGCGGCTTCGAGATCGAGCGGCCGATCATAAACGCCAGGCCGCCGACGGCCACGACCACGAGAGCGATCGAGCACAACATCAGCCAGCGGGTCCAGTCGCGTGACATTTCGTTTGCGGCCGCCGCTTGTGCGTAACTCTCCGCAATCGCCTTATCGACGCTGTCGGCGAGAGGCTCGATTTCCGCGAACGCCGCCGACGTCGCCTTCAATTCCTGCGCGAGTGCAAGAGCCGCTTCCATCCATGCGAAGAAATCCCGCTGGTAGGCCGCGAGCTTCTGCACGATATCGTCCTTGACCGGAGCGGGCAGGTTGCTTGTCGCGAGGCGCGCGGCGAACTCGGCGCTGCGTTTCTTCATCTCTTCGCCGTATTTGGCGTCGCGTCGCAGCATGAAATCCTTTTCGTGACGACGCATCATCAGCATCGTCACAATCATTCGCGGCTGGTCGTATTCGTTCAGGGTCTTTTCGATATTATGTACGGATTTCCGCAATATGCCTTCCAGCCCCGCGTTCTCGTCAAGGCCGAGCATGCGCTTGCGCTCGACCACGGCGCCGAATTTCTTCTCATAGGCGGAATAGCCGCCGGCGATCTGATCGATCTTCCCCGCCAGATCGAGACGTCCCTCCGACCTGGCCTGCGCGGACATCGCGCCGGTTGCCTGCGCGATGACCTTCGACAGCTCGGAATGCCGCGCGGCATACTGGAGATCGTTGCGTAGCAGGAAGTCCTTCTCGTGGCGGCGGCTCTGCAGCAGTCCTTCGCTGAGCCGGCCGGCATGTTCGGACAGGCTCTGAGCGGCACGCTCGACCCGGCTGTAGGCGTCTTGTGACGCGGCTCCCGCAAGATAGATGCCGGCGATCCCGACTATGCCTGCCATTCCGGTCAGGCCGATGGCGGCGATCTTGTGGGTCAGTTTCAGCCGAATTGCCATGTGCACTCCAGGTCGGGGGCCCTGCCTCGGGATTGGGCACCAGCCAGCTCCCAATGCAAGCATTGCGGAGATTCAAACTAATTTTGTATTAAAATGAAACCTTGCGGACCGGCGCGCTGCAGCTTTGCGGATTCACCGCTTGTGCCCGCCGGGCTCGAGAATGCGCCGCACCGTCAGAAGATCGGCGGTCGACTGCTGTGCGCGCACGGCGACATGGTCGCGGATGCGGCGCGCGGCATCGGGATAGCCTTCCAGCATCTTGGTGAACAGCGTGCGCGGAATGCGGTAGACCGTCGCCGGCTCGATCGCGGTTGCGGTCATGCCGT
>WBUW01000396.1 GCA_008933495.1 Pseudorhodoplanes sp. | reverse complement strand
CGGCGCAGTTCCTCGTGCCGGCGCGCGAGGATTTGCTCGATCTCTACGAGATTTCGACCGCGGTCAACCGGGTTGCCAATGACGGTCCGGAGCTGATTGCGCCGCTTGCCGGGCGCGACGACCGCAATTAGAGCATGATCCCGAAAAGTGCGAAGCGGTTTTCGGAAAAGATCATGCTCGAACAAGCAAAACATGATCCCGAAAAGTGCGAAGCGGTTTTCGGAAAAGATCATGCTCGAACAAGCAAAACATGATCCCGAAAAGTGCGAAGCGGTTTTCGGAAAGGATCATGCTCAGACAAAACACCAAAGCGGGATGACTGTACAGAGAGGGCAATCGGCTGACAGTGCCGCGACGAGCGCGCGGCGCCCAGACGCCCGCCCCGCAGGACCGGCTGCCCTGACCGGCTAGAGAACCTTGCCCGGATTGAGGATGTTGTTGGGATCGAGCGTGCGCTTGAGCGTGCGCATCAGATCGAGCGCCACCGGGTCCTTCACCGTCGGCAGCAGGTCGCGTTTCATCACGCCGATCCCGTGCTCGGCGGAAATCGAGCCGCCGTGCCTGCGCACGACCGCGAACACGACCGCATTCACCTCGTGCCAGCGTGCCAGGAAGTCGGCCTTGGCCATATTGTGCGGCTGCGCCACGTTGTAGTGGATGTTGCCGTCGCCGACATGCCCGAACGGCAGCGGGCGCGCGCCCGGCATGAAAGCGGCGACCGCGGCATCGGCTGCGGCAATGAAAGCGGGGACCGCGGCGACCGGCACCGAAATATCGTGCTTGATCGAGCCGCCCATGTGCCGCTGCACCTCGCCGAACAGTTCGCGGATGCGCCAGAAGGCTTTCGCCTGATCGAGGCTTTCGGCGATCGCGGCGTCGGCAATCAGTCCGCGCCCGAGCCCTTCCGACAGGATGTCTTCCAGCGAGGCGCGCAGACCCTCGCGCGCCTGCGACGACAATTCGATCAGCACGTACCAGGGATGCGCCTGCGCCAGCGGATCGCGCGTGCCGGGCGCATGTTCGAGCACGCCGTCGATGCCGCGCCGCGCCATCAATTCGAAGCTCGTCACGCCGCCGGCGGTGCGGTCGGTGGCGATGCCGAGCAGGTCGAGCGCGGCCTGCGGCGAGGCAAGGCCGACGAACGCGGTTTCGACCGAGCGCGGGCGCGGCAACAGGCGCAGCACGGCGGCGGTGATGATGCCGAGCGTGCCCTCGGCGCCGATGAACAGGTTTTTCAGGTCGTAGCCGGTATTGTCCTTCTTGAGCTTGTTGAGATTGTCGAGCAGGCGCCCGTCGGCGAGCACCACTTCGATGCCGACCGCCTGGTTGCGGGCGATGCCATAGGCGAGGGCGGCGGTGCCGCCGGCATTGGTGGAAAGGGTGCCGCCGACGGTGCAGGTGCCCTCCGAGGGCAGCGACAGCGGGTAAAGCCGGTCGACGGCGGCGGCGGCTTCGCGCACGCGTTGCAGCGTCACGCCGGCGTCGCAGGTGACCGTGTTGGAGACCGGATCGATTTCGCGAATCTTGTCGAGGCGGGTAAGCGAGAGAATGACTTCGCCCTGGTGCGAGATTTGTCCGCCGACCAGGCCGGTATTGCCGCCCTGCGGCACGATCGCGGTCCTGGTCTCGTTCGCCAGCCGGACGATGGCGCGGACTTCCGCTAGCGAGCCGGGACGCAGCACCACCGGCGTGTGGCCGCGATAGAGATCGCGCATCTCGACCAGATAGGGCTCCTGCGCCTGCGGATCGGTGATGGCGTATCGGTCGCCGACAATCGACGCAAAGCGGGCGATGAGTGCGGGATCGGTTACGGTCATTCGGAGCTGGGGCAGCGCTTAATGCGCGCGCAGGAAAGCTTTATAGGGCTCGTCCGCGCGTTCAAGGAATTTCTTCGCGCTGCCGGTGATGACCACGGTCAGGACATAGTCGTTGCCGTCCTTGTCCGAGTCGAGCCCGAAGGCGGCGATTTCGTGGGCCTGCTGCGGGCGGCTCGGGTTTTCGTATCGGAACAGCAGGAAGGCCGGCTTGCCGCTGTCGCGCGGCTGCTCTGGCAAGGCTGCGATCGTGGTGTCGGGCACGGCCTTGCGCCAGCGCTCCTGGCTGACGCGCGCGAAATCGGCAACCGGCCGGTTCTTGTCGCTGCGGTAGGAGACTTTCACATAGATCGCGGCGTCGGCGGAGTTGAAATTCCTGCCCTTCGGAACCAGCATCTGCACGCCGTTCTGCTTCGACGCCGCCGCGTCCTCGACCCAGCCCTCGGGCGGCGTGAGCATCAACGCAAAGGAGGGGCACAGGCGCACGCCCTGCTCGTTGCGGCCGCAGATAGTCACGAACTTCTGGACCTCGGCCCGCGCCGGGGCGGACGAAGCGACCGCCGCCAGGACGGCGGCCAACAGAACGATGCGTGCGCGCATGGCAATCCCCTCTCTTTCGGGGATTGGTCACCGGCGCGTGCTGCCGGGTTCAGCGCGGGGCGGCGGCGCGCTGCAGCCGGTCATTGATCGCCTCGCCCAGGCCCTCCGGCGGCACCGGCATGACCGCAATCGATGCCACGCCTGCGCGGTCGAGCGCGCGCAGATGCGAGAACAGGTTGGCGGCGGCTTCGACGAGGTCGCCGGCCGGCGAGAGATTGAGCAGCACCTTCGCGTGCCGCATCGCCGGCGGCAGGTCCGGGCCGAAGGCGAGCACGGCTTCGCCGGGCTCGGCGTCCTTTACCCGCAGGCGCAACCGCGCGCGCGGCGCGTAATGCGACGCCAGCATTCCTGGTGCGAGCGGGGCTTCGTCGGCGCTTTCGGCCGGCCGGGCGGCGCGCGCAAGCGGATGGCGCAATGCTTCTTCGATCGCCGCGCGCGGCAGACCGCCGGGGCGGAGCAGCGTCGCTTCATCGATGCAGGCCACGATCGTCGATTCCACGCCGACCGCGGTCGGCCCCCCGTCCACGATCATCTCGATGCGCCCGCGCAGATCCGCCATGACGTGCGCGGCCTGGGTTGGGGAGACGTGCCCGGAGCGGTTGGCGGACGGCGCCACCACCGGCCGGCCGAAATCGCGCAGGATCCGGCGGGCCACCGGATGGTCGGGGACGCGCAGCGCGATGGTATCGAGCCCGGCGGTGGCGAGGTCGCAGACCGGGCAGTCCGGCGGCCGGGGCACGACGAGGGTGAGCGGCCCGGGCCAGAAGGCCTGCGCCAGCCGGTCGGCATCGGAATTGAAAATGCCCAGCTTGCCGGCGGCCGCAAGGTCGGGGACGTGGGCGATCAGCGGATTGAAGCGCGGGCGCCCCTTGGCGGCGTAGAGGCGGGCGACCGCGGCCCCGTCGGTCGCATCGGCCCCAAGGCCATAGACCGTCTCGGTCGGGAAGGCGACCAGCCCGCCGCGGGCGAGGCACTGGACGGCGGCGGCGATGCCGGCGGGATCGGCGGAAACGAGCCGCGTGGTCAGGTCAACGGTCATGCAGCGCGTCTGGCCTTTTGCTTGCGGGGGGTGCCCCCGGCCGTTATAAGACCGGCCTTCAGTCGGAGTGTAGCGCAGCCTGGTAGCGCACCTCGTTCGGGACGAGGGGGTCGCAGGTTCAAATCCTGCCACTCCGACCA
>WBUW01000395.1 GCA_008933495.1 Pseudorhodoplanes sp. | reverse complement strand
ATCGCGCGCTACGGTCGCCCGAGAACGTCGCGATAGACGCCGACGATCAGGTCGGCTTCGGCATCGGCGCTGAACTCCGTCACCACCCGCTCGCGCCCGCGTTCGCCCATGGCCGCCGCGCGTTCAGGCACGCGCATCAGCGGTTCGAGTGCCCGCTCCAGTGCATCGACATCCCCGGGCGGAACGAGAACGCCGGTGATGTCATCCGACACGGCAGTCTCGGCAGCGCCCGCGCGCGCCGCAATAACGGCGGCCCCGGAAGCCATCGCCTCCAACAGGGTCAATCCGAACCCCTCGTTGCGCGACGTAAAGGCATATATCAGGACGCGCCGATACCAGGGCGGAACATTGTCGATCGGCAGTTCGCCAAGGAAACGAACCCGTTCAGACAAGCCGGCGGTGCGTACCCGCTCCTCGAGCGCTTCCGCGAAACCGCGCTGATCGGGCGTCACCGCCCCGATGATGACGGCGACAAAATCCGGATAGCGCGGCAGGAGCCGGCACATGGCTTCAACGAAAACGTCGGTGCCTTTCTGGGCGCGCACGCGGCCAAAGCACCCAATGGCATAGCGGCCGGGCAAGCCGCTATCCTTCAGCTCTGCGTCGCGATCGCCGGCGGGCCGGTAGCGCGCGGTGTCCACGCCATGCAGGATCACCGTCGCCGGGAACCGCAAGTAGGACGCAGCCGCCTCGCTCGTGGCGATGATCGCATCCATGCGCGCCATCAGAAATCGCGTGATCCAGGTATGATGACGTTGCGCCGCCGAGGTAAATACGAGCCGCAGCGGCCAGCCGAACCATTTGAGTACAAGCCCGGCCATCATCTCGGTATTCCGGCGGGCATGCCAGACCACTGGCCGGCGCGGCCGGCGAAAACGCAGTCCGACGAGGTCCCGCCATCCGAGTTTGCGGATACCCGGCGGCGTGTCGCTGCCAAACCAGCCCGCGGCGATCCGGCCCGCGATGCGCGGCGCCGCGGTGCGATTCGTTGCGGTGACGCCCGAATACCGCCAATGCAGGTTGGGAACGATGACCTGGATATCTTGCACGGAGCCGCCTCGAACCGCCCGAAATCAGAAATTGCAGGCCTCTGTATACGATGCGTTAACGCTGGCGGTAACCCTCCGGCCGCCGAAACATAACCTTCATATTGCCCGGCTAATCAGGGTCTCGATTGGATCGGGGCCGCCGCGCATGTGCATTCTGGTGACCGGAGGTTGCGGCTATATCGGCAGCCACATGGTGCACGAACTCGTCGATACCGGCGAGCAGGTGATCGTGCTCGACGATCTATCGACCGGCTTTCGCTCGGCGATCCCGCACCATGTGCCGCTCTATGTCGGTAATACCGGGGATATTGGGCTGACCAGCGCCCTGATCGGGGCGCATAGCGTCACCGCGATCATCCATTTTGCGGCATCGATCGTGGTGCCGGAATCGGTACGCGATCCGCTCTATTATTACCGCAACAACACCATGAACACGCGCGCGCTCCTGGAAAGCGCAGTTAAGGGCGGCGTCAAGCACTTCATCTTCTCCTCAACGGCCGCCGTCTACGGGAATCCGGACCGCATTCCGGTCGCCGAGGACGCTCCGACGCACCCGATGTCGCCCTATGGCGCTTCCAAGCTGATGAGCGAAATCATGCTGCACGATGTCGCCGCCGCGCACGGATTGAAATACGCGGTACTGCGCTATTTCAACGTCGCGGGCGCCGACCCCGCAGGCCGCACCGGGCAGATGACCGTGGGCGCCACCCATCTCATCAAGGTCGCCGTTGAAGCCGCACTGGGATTGCGCGCCAAGCTTGATGTGTACGGGACAAATTATCCGACACCGGACGGCACCTGCATCCGCGACTATATCCATGTCAGCGATCTTGCCCGCGCGCATTCGATGGCGCTTGCGCACCTGCGCGGCGGCGGTCGCAGCATGACCGTCAATTGCGGCTACGGTCACGGCTATTCGGTGCTCGAAGTGATCGAGGCGGTGAAACGCGTCAGCGGCCGGAACTTCGCGGTCATTAACAGCGAACGCCGGGCGGGCGACCCCGCCGCGATCGTTGCGGACAGCGCCAAAATCCGGGCCGCATTCGGCTGGGCGCCGCAATTTGACGACCTGCCCACGATCGTCGGGCATGCGCTGGCCTGGGAAAGCAAGCTCGCCGCCGAACGCGCGCTGCCCAGGGCCGCGCAGGCCTGATCGCACCTAGCCCCTTTTCAGGCTTGAATAATCTGCCACGGACGGGCATGGAAGGCCGGTCGCCCGGCGCGGCTGCCATGCCCGGATTCGGGCATCCGGACAGCGGCCCCAAGGGGCCCAAGAACAATCAGGATCGAAGGACCGCAAATGCCCGGCACAGCCGACCATAATCCTGCCGCCGACCAAAGCGCCTATGCCCTGATCCGGCGCCTGCTGACCGAATATGGCCTTTCGCATTGGCGCCGATATGCCGCGGCCTTTGTCCTGATGGCGGTCGGCGCCGGAACAACCGCGCTGACCGCCTATCTGATGGGAACCGTGGTCAACGAAGCCTATGTGAACCGCAGCTTCCCCGGCATTGTGTTTCTCGGCGTCATCACCGTGATCGTGTTCGCCGTCAAAGGCGCCTCAGGCTACGGACATGCCGTGATCCTCTCGCGCATCGGCAACCGCATCATCGCCGAGAACCAACAGCGCATGTTCGACCGCCTGATGCGGCAAAATCTCGGATTCTTCTCGCAACGCCACTCCTCGGAATTTCTCGCGCGCCTGTCGACCGGCGCCAATTCCGCGACCCACGTTCTCAATCTGCTGGTGACCGCGGTCGGCCGTGATTTTCTCTCGCTCGTCGGCCTTGCCGCCGTCATGGTGATCCAGGACCCGGTCATGTCGCTGTTTGCCTTCGTGATCGCACCGCCGGCATTGTGGGTCGTCCGCAAGCTTGTGCGACGCGTTCGTACGATTGCGAAAAACCAGTTCACCGGCGGTACCCGCCTGTTCGAGACGATGCAGGAGACCATCCAGGGCATTCGCATCGTCAAAACCTTCACGCTCGAAGACGAGATGCGTGAACGCATGCGCAAGAACATCGCCGATGTCGAGCACGAGGCCAACAAGCTGGCGCGCGTCTCCAATCGTTCCAGTCCGCTGATGGAGACGCTCGGCGGCATCGCGATCGCGCTCGGCGTCACTTATGGCGGCTACCGGACGATCGAGACCGGAGCGACACCGGGGGAATTCTTCTCGTTCATCGCCGCTTTCCTGCTCGCCTATGAACCCGCCAAGCGCCTGGCGCGGCTCAACATTGATCTCAATGCCGGGCTCGTCGGCGTGCGCATCTTGTTCGACATCATCGATGCGCCCGCAAGCGAACCGGAGGACGACAATCGTCCGCCTCTGCGCGTGCAACAAGGCCGCGTCGAGTTTTCGAAGGTCGAGTTCGGCTACCGGCCGGGCGAACCGGTCCTGCGCCAGATGTCGTTCGTGGCGGAGCCCGGCCAGACAACGGCCCTGGTCGGCACGTCGGGCGGCGGAAAATCGACGATTTTCAACCTCATTCTGCGGCTTTACGAGGTGCAATCGGGAACGATTTCCATCGACAGCCAGAATAT
>WBUW01000394.1 GCA_008933495.1 Pseudorhodoplanes sp. | reverse complement strand
TAGCGGTTGGGCAGCCCCTTCACCGACGACACGCTCGACGACATGTTGATGATCGAGCCGCCGCCTTTTTTCAGCATGGCCGGAAGAAAGGCGCGGATGGTGCGGTGCATCGACCTGACGTTCAGGTCGAACGAGAAATCCCAGTCGTCCTCGCTGCATTCGAGCACGGTGCCGTGATGCACGAAGCCGGCGACATTGGCGAGCACATCGAGTCCGCCGAAGTCGCGTTCGATGGCGGCGGCGAGCGCGTCGACCGCCGCCGTCGAACGCACGTCGAGGCTCAGGTTCCGCGCGCTGCCCGGCGCGCCCAGTTTCTGAGGGTCGAGATCGGTGGCGATCACCGTTGCGCCTTCGGCGATAAAGGTCTCGGCGATCGCCCGGCCTATTCCCTGCCCCGCCGCGGTCACCAGCGCGACCTTGCCGTTCAGGCGTCCTGCCATGTCCGTTCTGCTCCCGCTATGGACGGAACGCTGTCAGACTCTTTTTCTGTTGTCCATCGCCCTCGAAGTTCGACGGATCGAGCCAGCGTTCAAAGGCGGTCTTGCAGGCGGGCCATTCGCGGTCGAGCATCGAAAAATAGGCGGTGTCGCGGTTGCGCCCCTTGGCGATCATCGCCTGCCGCAGGATGCCCTCGAAGACGAAGCCATAGCGCAGGGCGGCGCGGCGCGAGGCGGCATTGAACGCGTTGCATTTCCATTCATAGCGCCGATAGCCGAGCGTTTCGAAGGCGTAGCGGGCGAGCAGATATTGCGCTTCGGTGCCGAGCGGGGTGCGCTGCAATGCCGGCGAATAGACGATATGGCCGACTTCGATCGAGCGCATCGCCGGCTTGATCTCCATCAGCGTGGCGATCCCCACCGCGCGCGCATCGGCATCGATGATGGCGTAGCCATAGGGGTCGCCGAGCGCATCGCGTGTTGAGAGCCAGGCCGAGAACGCGCGCTCGTCCGTGAACGGGCCGTAGGCGGACATGTAAGTCCAGATCGCGTCGTGTCCCTGCACGGCGCGCCACAGATCGGCGCCGTGGCGGGCGGCGTCGAGCTTTTCGAGGCGGCCGTAGCGACCCTGCAGTATGACGGGCCCGGGCCGCTGCGCCGGGGTCGCGTCCACCGGCAGGCCGACCGGCTGGCCGGTGATTGGGTCGGGTTCGGATTCAAGCATCATGATGTTGCCCGTTCCTTGAAGTCGGCGGCGAAGAACCTGTTCAGGTCGGCGCCGGGTGTCGCGTCGGCAAAACCGTCGAAGCGGCCTTGTTCCGTGATCTCTTTCGCGACGCGCACAAAACCGCCCCAGGCCGCGCGCGCCAGCGCGCCGCCGACGCTGATCCGGCGGGCGCCGAGTTTCTCAAGATCGCCGACCGAGAATTCGCTTGGCCCGCCGATCAGGATATTGACCGGCTTCGGCGTTACCGCGGCGATCACCGCCGCGATCTCCACGCGAGACTTGAGGCCCGGCGCGTACAGGCAGTCGGCGCCGGCGTCGGCATAGGCTTTCAGGCGGCGCACCGTCTCGGCGAGGTCAGGTCGTCCGCAGAAGAAGCCCTCGCTGCGCGCGGTGAACACGACGTCGCCGCCCGCCTTGTCGATCGCCATGCGCGCTGCGCGTACGCGCGCAAGCGCCAGATCGAACGGATAAAGCGGTTCGGCCGGGTTTCCGCTCGAATCCTCGATCGAAAGCCCGGCGACGCCGGTTTCGCAGCACAGCCGAACGCTCTCCGCGACGCCGGCAGGATCGTCGGCATAGCCATCTTCATAGTCGGCGTTCACCGGCACCTCGGTTGCGGCGACGATCTCGGCAATGTGGGCGAGCATGGCCGCGCGTGGCACCGCCCCGTCCGGCAGCCCGCGGCTGAAGGCAAAGCCGGCGCTGGTCGTCGCCAACGCCTTGAAGCCGAGCCCTTGCAGATAGCGTGCGGTGCCGATGTCGTAAGGGTTGGGAATGACGAAGCAGCCGCGCTCGTGCAGGCGGCGGAAGGTCTGTCGCTTCTCGGCGATGGTTGGCATGTGAGGTCCCGGCCGGTGGATGCCGCATGGTGCGGCGTCGCGCATCAACGATAGCGCCCCGCTGCCGCGGTCATGAATCAATAGTCGTGATGCAATGCGCAACGGCCAGCGATGGCAGTCCGGCGGCGCGCCGCCGATGCCCACTCCCTGAAAGCCGGATGACTTGTCTTCGAATCGTCATCCCGCTTTAGCTCGTTGTTCAAGCATGATCTTTTTTGAAAACCGCTGCGCACTTTTCGGGATCATGCCTTAATGATTGTCGCGCGGGATGCCGGCGGTCTGCGCCACCCGCTGATATTTTACCGCCGGCTTGAGCACCATGCCTTCGGAAAGCTGCTCGACCATGCCGCGCTGGATTTCCTGCCACGGCGTCTGGCTTTCCGGGATCGGGAATCCGGTCTTCGGCAGGGCGGCGCGGCGCCCGGCAAGTTCGGCGTCCGAAATCAGGATGTCGGCCGTGCCTTTCTTCAGATCGATGCGCACCCGGTCGCCGGTCCTCAGCAGCGCGAGCCCGCCGCCGGCGGCGGCTTCCGGCGAGGCGTTGAGGATCGAGGGCGAACCGGAGGTGCCCGACTGCCGGCCGTCGCCGACGCAGGGCAGCGACGTGATGCCGTTTCTGATCAACGCGGCCGGCGGCTGCATGTTCACGACCTCCGCGCTGCCGGGATAGCCGAGCGGGCCGGTGCCGCGGATGAACAGCATGGTGTTTTCGTCGATATTGAGCGCGGGGTCCTCGATGCGGTGGTGATAATCCTCCGGCCCTTCGAACACGACCGCACGGCCTTCGAAGGCGTCCGGGTCGTCCGGATTCGACAGATAGCGGTTGCGGAATTCGTCGGAAATCACGCTCGTTTTCATAACCGCGGAATCGAACAGGTTGCCGCGCAGCACCTTGAAGCCGGCTTCCGGTTTCATCGGGCTGGCGTAAGGGCGGATCACGTCGGCATCCTGCACCGTTGCGTCGCGGACATTGTCGCCCATGGTCTTGCCGTTGACGGTCAGGGCGTCGGCGTGAATGCGGCCCGCGCCCATCAATTCGTTCATGACGGCCGGCAGTCCGCCGGCGCGGAAATATTCTTCGCCGAGATACGTCCCGGCCGGCTGCATGTTGACCAGCAGCGGCACGTCATAGCCGACCGTCTCCCAGTCGGTAATCGTCAGCGGCACGCCGATATGCCTGGCGATTGCGTTGATGTGGATCGGGGCGTTGCTCGACCCGCCGATCGCGGAATTGGCGACGATGGCGTTCTCAAACGCCTTGCGCGTGAGGATGTCGGACGGCTTGAGGTCTTCGCGGACGATCGCGACGGCGCGCAGCCCGGTCTCGTAGGCGATCTGGGCGCGCTCCTTGTAGGGGGCGGGAATGGCCGCGCAGCCGGGCAGCGACAGGCCGAGCGCCTCGGCCAGCGCGTTCATGGTCGAGGCCGTGCCCATGGTGTTGCAATGGCCGACCGAGGGCGCGCTGGCGGCGACGAGGTCGACGAATTCCTGTTCGTCGATCCGGCCGGCGGCAAGGTCCTCGCGCGCCGTCCACACCGCCATGCCCGAGCCGCAGCGCTCGCCCTTCCACCAGCCGTTCAGCATCGGTCCGCCTGAGAGCAC
>WBUW01000393.1 GCA_008933495.1 Pseudorhodoplanes sp. | reverse complement strand
GTCATCTGGCGATGTGTACGCACGCACCGTGACGCAGCGATGACAACGTTTAAGAAGATGGTGAATCCCCTTGTCATCAAACGGCAATACGTTGCGCGGATAAGCTCGCGCATGGCCGCGCGCGATTCTGGTCACTTGAAAAATGAAAAACGGGAACCATCTCCGGTGCTGATGACAAGCCCGCCGATCCGGAAATTCCGGACCCTGTTCCTCTCCGACCTGCATCTGGGCGCGCGCGGTTGTCAGGCCGACAAGATTCTCGACTTCCTGCGCCTGCACGACGCCGGCACCATCTACCTGGTCGGCGATATCGTCGACGGCTGGGCGCTGAAATCGAACTGGTACTGGCCGCAGGCGCACAATGACGTGGTGCAGAAGCTGCTGCGCAAGGCGCGCAAGGGCGCCCGCATCGTCTATGTGCCCGGCAACCACGACGAATTCCTGCGCGGCTATTACGGCACCCATTTCGGCGGCATCGAGGTCGTCGAACAGGCGATCCATACCGGCGCCGACGGCCGGCGCTATCTGGTCGTGCATGGCGATCATTTCGACCTCGTGGTCACGCAGGCGCGCTGGCTCGCGCTGCTCGGCGACCGCGCCTACGACACCGCGATCACGCTCAACCGCGTGTTCAATGCGGCGCGCCGCGCGCTCGGCTTCCCCTATTGGTCGCTGTCGCAATGGCTGAAGATGAAGGTCAAGAACGCGGTATCCTATATCGGCGACTATGAGCGCGCGCTGGCCGCCGACGCCCGCCGCCATGCGGCCGACGGCATCATCTGCGGCCACATCCATCACGCCGCCATCCATGACGATTTCGGCGTGCGTTACGTCAATTGCGGCGACTGGGTGGAAAGCTGCACCGCGGTCGCCGAGCACGCGGACGGCCGTCTCGAAATCATCCGCTGGACCGCCGAGCCGACCCGGATCGCAAAGCCGTTGGTGGCGCGCCAGAAGGCCGCCTGAGGCGGCCGTGTCCCAGGACCGCCGGTCCGGGAACCGCTCATCGGAGGAAGCGCGCATGGCCTGGCTGGCATTGCTGGTCGCCGGATTGCTCGAAATCGCCTGGGCGCTGGGCCTGAAATATTCCGACGGCTTCACCCGGCTGTGGCCGAGCGTCGCGACGCTGGCCGCGATCGCGGCAAGCTTTGCGTTCATGGCGGCGGCGCTCAAGAGCGTGCCGTTCGGCACCGCCTACGCCGTCTGGACCGGCATCGGGGCCGCCGGGAGCGTGCTCGCCGGCATGATTTTGTTCAACGAGCCTGCGGACTTAGCGCGCCTTGGCTGCCTTGTGTTGATTGTGACAGGTATTGTTGGCATCAAAATCGTCACACCGCATTGACCTGTCCGCATGATTTTCCAGGCCACGGCTTTGTCATCTCCCCCCGCGCATGGACTGAGCGACGATTCCTCACCGGCCGCGCGGGCGCCGGTGCTGACGCCGGGCCGTCCGGTCGGCGAGGCGCTGCGGGCGATGGCCGGGCATCTGCTGCGCGAGGCCCACGACATTCTCGCCGACGAGCGCCGCGACGGCGCCACCGCCGTCCACGATATCCGCAAGGAGCTCAAGCGCTGGCGCGCCTTGTTGCGGCTGCTGGCGCCGTTCCTCGACGACAGCAGCGAGCGCCTGCGCGCCGACGCGCGCACGCTTGCCGGCAAGCTGAGCGCGGCACGCGACGCGCAGTCCGCGCTCGACGCTTTCCATGACGCCGTCGACGCCACCCTGCATCTGCCGCCGACGCTGCCGCCGCAATCGCTGGTCACGATCCATTCCCGGCTGGAGGATTTGCGCAAGTCGCACCAGGCCTCGCTGTGGGACGAGGAGACGCGCCAGCAATTGTCGGACTATGTCACCGCGGCCGCCTATCAGGTCTCGCACTGGTCGCTCGCCGGGATCGGATTCGGCGATCTCGCCGACCGGCTCGCCACCACCTACCGGCGCGCGCGCCGCGCGCTGCCGGACAATTTCGAGAGCGCGCAGGCCGAGGACCTGCATGAATTGCGCCGGCGCGTGATCGAGCATCGCTACCAGATGGAGCTGGTGGAGCCGGCCTGGCCGCGGCTCGGCCGCATCTGGGTCGATGAGGCGCAGCGGCTGCGCAACCGGCTCGGCGCCTTTCAGGACCTCCACATCCTGACGCAGATGGCGGCGCCGCATCATCCGCTCGCGGCCTGGCGCTCGCGCCTGATGCCGCTGATCGCCTACCGGCAGGCCGAGCACGCCAAGGCCGCCGCGCGCGTGGCCGCCCGCCTGTTTGCCGAGCCGCCCAAGGCGTTCCGCCGCCGCCTGGAAGCGCTGTGGGCGGCGCAGGACGGCGCGGACGCCGTCTGAGCGGCCGCGCATTCCACCTATACGCGAGCGCGCTTGCCGCCCGCCGCCAGCCGTGTTTTACGGTCGCCCCATGAACGTGGAGATGAAAGTGCTGCCGACAGCCGCCGACGTGGAGGCAGCCGCGCAACGTCTGGCCGGCGTCGCCGTGCGCACGCCGCTGGTGAATTCGCCCGCGCTCGACGAAACGCTCGGCGCGCGCGTGTTTCTCAAGGCCGAGACCCTGCAGCGCATGGGCGCGTTCAAGTTTCGCGGCGCCTACAACAAGATGGCGCAAATTCCGCAGGCGGCGCGGGCCGCCGGCGTGGTGACGTTTTCGTCCGGCAACCATGCGCAGGCGGTGGCCGAGGCCGCGCGCCTGCTCGGGATGCCGGCGGTGATCGTCATGCCGGCCGACGCGCCGCGCCTCAAACGCGAGCGTACGGCCGCGCTTGGCGCCGAAGTGGTGCTCTATGACCGCGACCGGGAAGACCGCGAAGCCATCGGACGCGCGATCGCGCAGAAGCGCGGCGCGGTGGTGGTGCCGCCCTATGACGATCCGGCGATCATTGCCGGGCAGGGCACGCTCGGGCGCGAAATCGTGACCGACCTGGCCGCGCTCGGTCTGCAGCCGGATCTGGTCGTGGTGCAGGCCTCCGGCGGCGGGCTGGCCGCCGGCACCGCGCTTGCGATCAAGTCGGCGGTGCCCGCGGCCGACATCTATACGGTGGAGCCGGACGGCTTCGACGACACGCTGCGCTCGTTCCGCAGCGGCCGGCGCGAGGCGAACGCGCGCATGAGCGGCACGATCTGCGACGGGCTGATGACGCCGATGCCGGGCGAACTGACGTTTCCGCTGATCGCCAGGCTGATCGGCAAGGGCGTCACCATCAGCGACGAGGAGGTCGGGCGGGCGGTGGCGTTCGCGTTTCGCGAGCTCAAGCTCGTGGTCGAGCCGAGCGGCGCGATCGGACTGGCGGCGTTGCTGGCGCGCAAGCCCGATGCGCGCGGCAGGACGGCGGTGGCGATCCTGTCCGGCGGCAATGTCGACACCGACCTGTTCTGCCGCCTGATCGCCGGCTGAACGAACCGGCCCGCGCCGTCAACTGAACAGCGCGATCTTTTCCTCCTCGCTCAGCGCCGCGATCGATGCCAGGGGATCGCGCGGCGCGGTCTCGCGCAGCCGCGGCGGGCTGTCACCGGTCGCCGGCTCCCTGGCCTCAAGCCCCTCGCTCGCACGATCGCTTGCCGCATCGGTCGCGGGATCGGCCGCCGGCGCCGGCGCCGCCGCCATGGTGG
>WBUW01000392.1 GCA_008933495.1 Pseudorhodoplanes sp. | reverse complement strand
GCCGAGCCGCACCTGGAGGCGCGCAAGCGCATCGGCTTCCAGGTCATGATCTTCCTGATCGTGTTTGCCGGCCTTCTGTATTTCACCAAGAAGAAGGTGTGGGCCGACGTTCACGGCCACGCCTGAGGCTTCCAGGTTTATCGCCTTAAAATACGTCTGCCCGGCCTTGTGCCGGGCATCCACGTCTTTAAAGCTGGCAGCCAGATAGGGATGGCCGGGACGGGTTTATACTCGGGCCGGCCGAAGGCCGGACCCGTGTACCCGGCCATGACGCAGTGAGGTTGGCATGACCCGGGCCATTCTCGGCATCATCGGCGGCTCCGGCATCTACGACCTGCCGCTCGACAAGGCGCGCGAGGTGACGATCGAAAGCCCGTGGGGGGCGCCGTCGGGCGCGCTGCGGGCAGGCGAGATCGCCGGCCTTCCGGTCGTCTTCCTGCCGCGGCACGACAAGGGCCATCGCCTGTCACCCTCCGATATCAATTACCGCGCCAATATCGACGTGCTCAAACGCGCGGGCGTGACCGATCTGGTCTCGCTGTCCGCCTGCGGTTCGTTCAAGGAAGAACTGCCGCCCGGCACCTTCGTGCTGGTCGACCAGTTCGTCGACCGCACCCACAAGCGCGAAAGCTCGTTCTTCGGCAAAGGCTGCGTCGCCCATGTTTCGATGGCGCATCCGGTGTCGCCGCGGCTGCGCCTCCATCTCGCCGCAGCGGCGGAAGCGATCGGCCTGCATGTCGTGCGCGGCGGCACCTATGTCTGCATGGAGGGGCCGCAATTCTCCACCTATGCCGAGAGCATGACCTACAAGCAGCTCGGCTATTCGGTGATCGGCATGACCAACATGCCCGAAGCCAAGCTCGCGCGCGAGGCGGAGATTTGCTACGCCAGCGTCGCCATGGTCACCGATTTCGACTGCTGGCATCCCGACCACGACGCCGTGCAGGTCGGCGACATCATCAAGGTGCTGCTGGCCAATGCCGAGAAGGCCAGGCAGCTCGTCGCCCGGCTGGCGCTCGACTTTCCGCGCGAGCACGAGCCCTGTCCGATCGGCTCCGACCGCGCGCTCGATTCCGCGCTGATCACGGCGCCGGCCTATCGCGACCCGGCGCTGCTCAGGAAGCTCGATGCGGTGGCCGGGCGGGTGCTCGGCAAGTGAATAACGAAGATGGCGTCATGCGCGGGCTTGACCCGCGCATCCATCTTCTTTCTACAGTTGTGGATGGATTGCCGGGTCAAGCCCGGCAATGACGCGAGAAAGCAAGGCCATGCTCACGCCCGCGCTCGAAAACGACCTGAAAGCGGCGATCCGCACGATCCCCGACTATCCCAAGCCGGGAATCATGTTCCGCGACATCACCACGCTGCTCGGCAATCCGCGCGCCTTCCGCCGCGCGGTGGACGAACTGGTGCAGCCCTGGGCCGGCGCCAAGATCGACAAGGTCGCAGGGATCGAGGCGCGCGGCTTCATCATCGGCGGGGCGGTGGCGCACCAGCTCTCGGCCGGTTTCGTGCCGATCCGCAAGAAGGGCAAGCTGCCGCACAAGAGCGTGCGCATCGCCTATTCGCTGGAATACGGCATCGACGAGATGGAGATGCACGAAGACGCGGTCGCCAGGGGCGAGCGCGTCATCCTGGTTGACGACCTGATCGCCACCGGCGGCACCGCCGAGGGCGCGGTGAAGCTGCTGCGCCAGATGGGCGCCGAAGTGGCGGCGGCGGTATTCATGGTGGACCTGCCGGACCTCGGCGGCGCGCACAAGCTGCGCGCCATGAACGTGCCGGTGCGCACGCTCGTCGCTTTCGAGGGACACTGATACCACCGGCGCCAATTTCCGACCGGTCACGCGCGAGCCTGACCCGCGCATCCGTCGCAAAAAAGAAGAGTCGTCTCAAGATGATGGATTGCCGGGTCAAGTCCGGCAATGACAGTGCGGACAGGTCGAGATCAAACAGGCTTGGTATGAAGCGCGATAACCTTTCTTCGAACCGCTATCCCGCTTCCGCTCTTTGTTCGAGCCTGAGCTTTTCCGAAAACCGCTTCCGCAATCGCGCGCCGCGCCGCGTTCCGCTTCGGCGTTTTCAGGTTGTGATCAGAAGCGCCAGCGTCCGGTAGACGATAAGACTTGCCGCAACGCCGGCGACAAACCAGCCGGGCCGGCGGTAGCGGCGCGCCATCGGCACGAGCTCATGCATCGATACGAAAAGCATGGCGCCGGCGGCGAAGGCCATGAAACAGGCGCCCAGCGCCGGCTGCAGGGCAACCGCGACGATGCCGATAACCGCGCCCAGCGGCTCGGCGAGCGCCGACAGGCAGGCGGCGGTCACGAGGAACCGCCTGCTCCGCAGCGTCATGGCCGGCAACGCCATGGCGAATTCTTCGGGCAGGTTATGCAGCGCGATGGCCAGCCCGACCAGCAAACCGAGCGAGGGCGAGGCGAGATAGGCGTTGGCCATCGCAAAGCCTTCCGGGACGTCGTGCAGGATCAGGCCGAACACGATGAGATAGACCGACTTCACGAGGCGGGTGTCGGCCTGTCCGTGCTCGCGGACGAGGTGCGCATGCGGGATCAGGAGATTGGCCAGCCACAGGCAGGCGGCGCCGAGCGCGACGGCGGCGGCGGTACCTGCGGTTCCCAGCGAACCATGGGCTTCCGGAACAAGCTCCACCGCGGAAATCAGCACCATGATGCCGGTGGAAAATCCGATGCCGGCCGCGACCGCGCGCGCATTGCCGCGGATCACGAGGGCAAGCATCACGCCGAGCGCGGTGGTGACGACCGACAGCAAAGACAGGAGCAGGATGGCGGCAAATTCGGCGCTCATGCGCGATAACGGCGGGGCTGGGGACGGCGAATTCCGCGAATACCGGCCCCGGGGGGCCTATTCACGGCGCGAGCCACATCTTTCGCTTGGAAAAAGGCCACGCACTGCGCGCGCACGCATTGAGCAGAATCAAGGCTGCGGACGGAACGCGCGGCCGGTGCGATCGCACGGGTCGCGAGGGATTTCGCCCGCGCGCGCCACGCGCTCCGTGCGATGCCGCCGAGGATGCGAAAGCGCGCGCCGCCCGGCGCTTCAGGACTGTTCTTCGTGCGGCCGGTAATCGACCAAGGCGGCAAAGAACAGTACCAGCAGCACGGCGCCAATGATTTCGAATGCGAACATTGCCAGTCTCCCCGCACACGGGTCCCTGCCAACCATGATGTGGGCGGGATGCTTTCCACCCCGTTAGGAAACATGGTGAATGGCGGGTGGCGGTCGCGCGGGCGGCAGTCGGACGGGTGGCGGTTCGACCGGTGGATCCGGCTGTCTTGACCCCTTCCGGCATGGCCTCTAGGGTCCGCGCGCGTTTCCCCCGCAAGCAAACGATTCCGCGATGACCGATTCCGGCACGCCCCCTCACATGCGGCCCGACCGGTCGTTCCAGGCGTTGATCCTCACGCTCCAGCGTTTCTGGGCCGACTATGGCTGCGTGATCCTGCAGCCCTATGACATGGAAGTGGGAGCGGGCACCTTCCATCCGGCCACCACCCTGCGCGCGCTCGGCCCCAAGCCCTGGAACGCCGCCTATGTGCAGCCCTCGCGCCGGCCGAAGGACGGCCGTTACGGCGAGAA
>WBUW01000391.1 GCA_008933495.1 Pseudorhodoplanes sp. | reverse complement strand
GTGAACTGCACCGACCATAACGGTCATGCGCCGGCCTACATGCAGCAATGGGACGGCACCAAGTGGGCGAAAATCTCCGACTGGATCGCGCCCATGAAGGAAAAGGTGCGTCCGCTGCTTGAAAAGGACGCCGCAGACTATGTGGCCAAGAACGCCGGCTGGCCCAAGCGGACCGAAGCCTGCGACAAGTCTTCGTAAGGCCGGCCCTCGTTCAGGGCAGTCTTCGCAAGACGGCTGACGAATACCCTCTCCCCTACGGGGGAGAGGGCTTTCCCGAAAGCGCCCGCGCGGTCGCAGCGTTACCGTCCGGCGGGGATGGAAGGTTTGCGTTGGAGGAGACCGCGATGTCGGTGGCGGAACGCGACGGTTCGCAGGCGGCGCCGGCTGCCGGCAACATCCTGGCGGTCAACAATATCGAGGTCGTCTACGACCACGTCATTCTCGTGCTCAAGGGCGTCTCGCTGGAAGTGCCGGCGGGCGGCATCGTGGCGCTACTCGGCGCCAACGGCGCCGGCAAGACCACGACGCTGAAGGCGATCTCCAACCTTCTGCATTCGGAGCGCGGCGAGGTCACCAAGGGCTCCATCGAGTTCGACGGCCAGCACGTCCATTCGCTCTCGCCCAACCAGCTTGTGCGGCGCGGCTGCATTCAGGTCATGGAAGGCCGCCATTGCTTCGGCCACCTCACCATTGAGGAAAACCTCCTGACCGGCGCCTTCACGCGCCGCGACGGCAAGGGCGCGATCGCCGCCGACCTGGAAGTGGTCTATTCCTATTTTCCGCGCCTGCGCGAACGGCGCGACGCCATGGCCGGCTATACCTCGGGCGGCGAGCAGCAGATGTGCGCGATCGGCCGCGCTTTGATGTCGCGCCCGAAAATGATCCTGCTCGACGAGCCGTCGATGGGGCTGGCCCCGCAGATCGTCGAGGAAATCTTCGAGATCGTGCGCACCTTGAACCAGAAGGAAGGCGTGTCGATCCTGCTCGCCGAGCAGAACACCTTCATGGCGCTCAAGTATGCCCGCTACGGCTACATCCTGGAAAACGGCCGCGTGGTCATGGACGGCGACGCCAAGTCGCTGACCGAGAACGAGGACGTGAAGGAATTCTATCTCGGCATCGCGGAGGGCAAGCGCAAATCCTTCCGCGAAGGCAAGCATTACAAGCGGCGCAAGCGCTGGCTGGCCTAGCGGCGACAGCGCGTTCTTTGTCATGTCCGATCATTTCGACACCCTCGAAACCCGCGCCGATGCGCAACGTGAGGCCGATCTGTTCGGCCGGCTCGCCGCGCAGGTGGGCTGCGCCATGCGGGCGCCGGGCTGGGCGAAGCACCTGGCGGGCCTCGATCCGAGGACGATCGGCGCGCGGGCGGCGCTCGCGAAACTGCCGGTCTTGCGCAAGTCCGATTTCAGCGCGCTGCAGAAAGACGCCCCGCCGTTCGGCGGTTTCAATGTCGTTGTGCCCGGCAAGGCCAGGCGCCTGTTCATGTCGCCCGGCCCCATTTTTGAGCCCGAGGGTCAGGGGGACGATTTTGCCGGCGTGGCGCGCGCGATGTTCGCCGCCGGCATCCGTGCCGGCGACATCATTCACAACTGCTTCTCCTATCACCTCACGCCCGGTGCCTGGATGTTCGAGGCCGGCGCCGGGCGGCTCGGCTGCGCCGTCATTCCCGGCGGTGTCGGCAATACTGAGGCGCAGGTCGAGGCGATCGCCCACCTGAAACCGTCCGCCTACAGCGGCACGCCGGACTTCCTCAAAATCCTGCTTGATGCCGCGCAGAAAACCGGCAAGGACGTCTCTTCCCTCAGGCGCGGGCTCGTCTCCGGCGCGGCCCTGCCGCCCTCGCTGCGCCAGGAATTGTCCGCGCGCGGCGTCGACGTGTTGCAATGCTATGCGGTCGCCGAGACCGGCGTGATCGCCTATGAGACGCCGGCGCGCGAGGGTCTCGTGGTCAACGAAAACATCATCGTCGAAATCGTGCGGCCGGGAACCGGCGATCCCGTTCCCGACGGCGACGTTGGCGAGGTGGTGGTGACGACCTTCAACCCGGATTATCCGATGATACGGCTCGCGACCGGCGACCTGTCGGCGGTCATGCCGGGCGCCTCACCTTGCGGGCGCACCAACATGCGCATCCGGGGCTGGATGGGCCGCGCCGACCAGACCGCCAAGGTCAAGGGCATGTTCGTGCGGCCCGAACAGATCGCCGAAGTGGCGCGCCGCCATCCCGAACTGGGCCGCGTCCGGCTGGCGGTCGGGCGCGACGGCGAGCAGGATGTCATGGTGCTGCATGCCGAATGCGCGACCCTCGATGCCGCTCTGTCGGAAGCAATCGCGCTGACGCTCCAGGCGGTCACCAAGCTCAAGGGCGGCGTGAAAATCGTCCCGCCCGGCTCGCTGCCGAACGACGGCAAGATCATTACCGACGAACGGCCGGTCGGGTGATTGGCAGCCGGCGGGTCCGCGTACCGGCCCGCGTCCAGCCGTCCGCCGATCAGGGGCCTCCCTTGCGCACCGCGCGTCGGTTCGTCCATACCTTGCCTTGTGCGTCTCGAGCCCTGCCGCCTCGTTGGCCTGCGCGCGCGAACGATTGGAGCCGGGTTCCGAAGCGAACCGCGTGTTCCTGTCTGCATTATGCCGGATGCCATGACTGACGCCTTGAAGGTTCGCGACAGCAAAGACGTCGGGGACGCGATCGCCTGGGCGCTCGCCGAGAGCAAGACGCTCGACGTGATCGGCGGCGGCTCGAAACGCGCGCTCGGGCGGCCGAACCAGTCGGACATGACGCTCGATCTGTCCGGCCTGTCGGGGATATCGCTGTACGAGCCCGAAGAACTGGTCTTGTCCGCCCGCGCCGGCACGCCACTCGCCGAGATCGAGGCGGCGGTCGCGGCCCGCGGCCAGGAACTCGCCTTCGAGCCGCCGGATTATTCGGTCATTCTCGGCACGCCGGCCGGCCGCACGACGATCGGCGGCGTGCTCGCCACCAATCTCTCGGGACCGCGGCGCGTCAAGGCCGGCGCCGCGCGCGATTTCTTCCTCGGCGCCGCGGCGGTGTCGGGACGCGGGGAGATATTCAAGTCGGGCGGCCGCGTGGTCAAGAACGTCACCGGCTACGACCTGTGCAAGCTGCTCGCCGGTTCCTACGGCACGCTTGCGGCGATGACCGATGTCACCATCAAGACGCTGCCGCGCTCCGAGACCGAGGAGACGCTCGTGCTTGCCGATCTCGACGACGAGGCCGCTGCCCGGCCGCTGGCGGCGGCGATGGCGTCGTCCTGCGAGGTGTCGGGTGCCGGACACCTGCCGGCCCACGTTGCCGGCCGGTTCGCAGCGCTCGGGGGCGCGCGTGCGGCGACGGTCTTGCGCATCGAGGGCGTCAAGCCGTCAGTCGTGCACCGGCGCGAGACGCTGCGGCGGCTGCTGGCGGATGTTGCCGCCATCGCCGTTCTCGACGAAACGGCCTCGCGCGCGCTCTGGCGCGATATCCGCGACGTCAGGCCCTTCGCCGCGGCGGCCGAAGGCCACGAGCGCCCGCTCTGGCGCGTCTCGACCGCGCCGAGCGAAGGATTGAAGCTGGCGTCCCGGCTCTCGTCCGGCGCGCAGATGTTCTACGAT
>WBUW01000390.1 GCA_008933495.1 Pseudorhodoplanes sp. | reverse complement strand
CGATCCTGACGCACCGAAAGCCCGAAAAAACTAACGGAATTATCGCCTTGTTTCAACCGCTGGTATATTGTGATCAAATCTTCGCAGGGCTTGGGATCGGCCCAGTCGTCGAATGCCGGTTTTCTGGTCTGGGGGAACAGCCGGTCATGCCAAAATGGTTTAAAGGCAAAGAGCTTATCGCCTTCCTCCTAATTTTGCTTGCGATCAACAGTGGGACCGCGCAGCCGGCCGCGGCCCAAGGGAAAGCCGACAGCCTGGATACCTCGGTCAAGAGGCTCGTCGATAGCACCTTCGGCCGCAACCCATGTCCGCCTGACACACGCAAAAGCATCGGCTTGTGGCTCTTCGAGGAGGACAAAATCCCGATCGGCGCCATTGCTGCGCGCCGGCTGCACCAGGAGCTTCTGAGCCGCCTCCTGGCCGTGCGGCCCAAATGCATCGATGTGCTGGACAGCGCCGGTATCGGCATCATCATCGACCATTTGAGTAAGAGCGGTGCTCTTGAAAAGAATGGCGGCAGCATTCTGGCCGCTCTCAATGAAACGCATCAAGCGGTCGATCTCATTGTTTTTCCCTCCTTGTACAACCAGGGCGGACGAACGGTTCTGGCATTGAGAGCAGTGGAGAGGGGAACGGGAAAAACGCTTGCCTTGACCCCACCCGCTGTCGTGCCTGGCAAGTATCTTGGTCAGGACGTTGCAGACGATTCCATCAGTCTCGACGCGGCGATCAAGGCTGCATCGAAATACCTTGTAGGAAACGCATCCGAACTGAATGAAGTGCGTCCACTTGGGATTTTTTTTGAAGACACCTCGGCGCAACCGGCGGCCGGCCGCTATCTGATGGGGCAGCTGATCGCCACGATTACCAAAGACGCAGCGAATGTGCTGACCGGGAAGACGCTCAAGGTCAGGGGCCTGACCATTCAACCAACGACTGGGTCCGACGGACTGGTCGAAGCCACAGAGCTAGAACCGCATAAAACGGATGAAGCGGTATACGACCTGTCCGGGCGATATTGGATTCGCGGCAATAGCGTCGACGTGCGGCTGTCGCTCAAGCGCGGCGACGCGGCGACACTCACTTGGCATGGCAGTATTCGGCTGTCGGAATTTAAGGACTTGGAGCTTCGCCCGAGCAATCCGGAGGCCGCAAAGCATCCATTGCCGAAGGGACCGTTTGCGTTCCAGGTCACGACGCCGAAGGGCGCGGCCCCGATCTATCGTCCGGGCGAAGAACTCACTTTGTTTCTGCGGCTCGGCCAGGACGCCTCGGTCTATTGTTTTTACGTCGACAGCCAGGGTGGCATACTGACCGTGCTGCCCAATTCTTTCACCGAAAGCGATCCACAAGCGAACAGGTTTTCGCCCAAGCTGCTGCACCATCTGCCTGAACCCTCGCGCGACAAATTCAAGCTTGTGTTCACACCGGACACGGCTGGCGAGGAGATGGTGGTTTGCTTTGCCACCACGCGCGACGTGCGCGCCGATTTGCCGCAGGCGCTGTTTCCCGGAGAGGTGAAGGTCGTTCCGTTTCTGACATTGGATCAGTTGCGGAAACTGTTTGCGAATTTGAACGACGCGAAGGTTTCCGAGGCATCGGTCACCGTGACGGTCGCGCGCTAGAGAGGGATTGGAGGAGCCGATGTTGAATCAATGGCAGAAAACGGCACAAACGCTCCGGCGCGGCGCTCCCGCAAGCAGGCGGCAAGTGCTTCTGTTCGCCGGCGGTCTCGCGCTCGCAACGGGTTGGCCCGGTTTCTCTCTTGCGCAATCGGATGCCGAAATCAACGACATCATCCGTTCGCTCGCGCCGATCCGGGGACAGACCGTGACTCCGGGCTACGGCGGGGAATCTCGCAAGCCTGTCACCGTCGAGCGGACAACCATCTATGTCGACGTACGACGTTCCGTGAACCTGGAAGTCTATTTCCCGTTTGCTAGCGCCAGCATCACCCCGACTGCAAGAAAGCAGCTCGCGGCGTTGGGCCGGGCGCTGGCGTCTCCGCGGCTTGCGGTGCACCGCTATTTGGTCGCCGGACACACCGATGCGGTCGGATCGGATGAGTACAACCTCGATCTGTCGCGGCGCCGGGCGGCGGCGGTGCGCGACTATCTCGTTTCGGCGTTTCCGATCGACCCGGATCGTCTGATGACGGTGGGGTTCGGATTCCGGCAACTCAAACGGCCCAATGCGCCGCGGGCCGCCATCAACCGGCGCGTGGAAGTGCTGCTGATCGTGCCCTGAGGGCGGTCGGCGTCAATCACAAGGAGTTCGATCATGTTCGACTTTGCGAAATTCGGACGGTGCCGCGCGACGGTGACGGCGTTCGCCCTCGCTGTGGTGGTTTTTGGACCCTCGCAGCATGTGCGTGCCGCCGAGCAGCCTAATCTGCTCATTGTCGGTGAGGATGCCGACCACGACACGGTGCCGCGCGGCTCACGCATCTTCAATCGGGTGCTCGCCGCTCTGACCACCGACATGAACGAGCTCGGCTTCAAGGTCTATGACGAGACTGCAGCCGGCATGGACATCACCAACCCTGGCCGCGTACGCCGCACCGATGCCGAATTGATTTCGGTTGCCCAGCGTATCCCGCAGCCGCCAATCGATGTGGTGGTGGGTTTCCAGATCTATGCCTCGGTACAGCAGAACGCCTATTCCGACATCAAGGAATTGCGGGTACGCATCGCCGGCCGCATGGTCCAGGTGCAGACCGCCAAGGCGCTCGGCAATTTCGAGGTCGCGGTCGGCCCGCGCGGGCTGAAACCCCTGCCGGTGAACTGCAACCGCAACTGTGTTCTCGAGCACGTCGGCAACGAGGCGAAGCCGATTGCCCACGAGGTCGGCATCGTTCTCGCCCGTAAGCTCGACGAGCTGTCGCCGGGCAAGGCGAAGCGCCCTACCGCACTGACCGAGCCCGCGCCGGCCGTCGCCGCTGCCCCCCCACCTGCACCAGCGCCCGGCGTGACCGGCAAGTGCGTCGGCCTGAGCACGGCCTTCACCATCGTGCTGAAGGGCTACGACCCGGAGGAGACCAGCTGGATCGAGCAGACGCTGATAGCCTTCCAGGGTTACGAGCACCACCGCCCGGTGCGTTCGCAGACCCGGATGGTCGAGTATTGGTACGAGACGTGCTCCGACCATGCGCGGCTCGAACGCAATCTGCGCGTCATGGTCGAGCAACTGTCGGGGCAGAACCGAATGGCGCTGAGCGGTCATCGCTTCGAGGTGGAAAAGATCGCAAGCGTCGGCAAGCGCTGAGTGGACGAACGAGGCCTGCCTGCCAGTGGTTTACTGGCAGGTGGCCGGTAAGGCGAAGGCTCTCGCGCAGGGGAGGAAAGCGATGCAACGGCAATATCGGAAACTCAGGCTTTTCGCGTTGGGTCAGATGCTTGCGATCGCCGCTCTGGCAGGCGTTATGGCTGAGCCAACACGGGCACAGAACCAGCCGAGCGAGCAGGAAATCATCAAGGCGCTGACGCCCAAGGCAAAGACCCGCAGCATCGGCACGACGCGCTCGATCAGCAATCCCAGGGCGGCCGAGGACGGCCGCTTCATCGACGGCCTGCGCACCCGCTCGACCCGCTCGCTGACCATCGTGGAGCGGGAAAAAGTCGCCGA
>WBUW01000389.1 GCA_008933495.1 Pseudorhodoplanes sp. | reverse complement strand
ACCCTCTGGTCGAAGGGCGGCTTGCCTCCGTCTCCGACGCCATGAAGGGCAGGAAAGGCACCTTCGCGACGCGCGCCGCCGCGCAGCGCAACGGCCTTGATTTGCCCGCTTTCCCGACCACGACGATCGGCTCCTTCCCGCAGACCGCCGAGGTGCGCAAGGCGCGCGCCGCCCATGCCAGGGGCGAACTGAGCTATGTCGACTACGAGGCCTTCCTGCGGAAGGAGACGGAGGCCGCCATTCGCTGGCAGGAGGACATCGGCCTCGACGTGCTGGTGCACGGCGAGTTCGAGCGCAACGACATGGTGCAGTATTTCGGCGAGCAGCTTTCCGGCTTCGCCTTCACCAGGCACGCCTGGGTGCAGAGCTACGGCTCGCGCTATGTCCGTCCGCCGATCATCTTCGGTGACGTCTCGCGCCCCAATCCGATGACGGTGTGTCAATGACCGTGGAACCGGGACCCCATATTTTCGCGCAAAAGGGACCCCTGTTTGGGGCACGACGGTGAGCGCTCGATCAGGCGGAGCTGGTCGGGGTTGCACAGCCTGATCGGGCGCGGCTGATTGGCCTTTCGGCTTTAGCTTTGAGAGCGGCTTTTGAAGCGCCAGGATTCGTTTCCGGTCTCGACGATCTCGCAATGATGGGTGAGCCGATCGAGTAGCGCGGTTGTCATCTTGGCATCGCCGAAGACGGTGGGCCATTCGCCGAATGCCAGGTTGGTGGTGATGATGACGCTGGTGCGCTCGTAGAGCTTGGATACGAGGTGGAAGAGCAACTGTCCGCCGGCCTGGGCGAAGGGCAAATAGCCGAGTTCGTCGAGCACGACGAAGTCGAGCCGGGTCAGATGATCGGCGGTACGGCCCTGCCGGCCGGCGCGGGCCTCGGTCTCGAGCCTGTTGACCAGATCGACGACATTGAAGAAGCGGCCGCGCGCACCGTTGCGGATCAGCGATCGGGCGATGGCGATGGCCAGATGGGACTTGCCCGTGCCGGTGCCTCCGACCAGGACGACATTGCGCTGATCGGCAGCGAAGGCTCCGCCGGCAAGATCGCGGATCAGACTCTCGTTGACGGGCGTGCCGGTGAAGTCGAAGTCGTCGATGTCTTTGGCCAGAGGGAGCTTGGCGACGGTGAGTTGGTATTTGATGGAACGGGCCTGCTTCTCCGATATCTCGGCCTGCAGCAGATCGCCGACGATCTTCGGCGGCTCGTGCTGCCGCTTGATGGCGACGCCCATGATCTCGTCATAGGCCGCCCGCATCCCGTAGAGCTTCAATTCTCCCATCAGTTCCAACACTTCGGTGCGTTCCATGGCTGCTTGTCCTCCTGAGGCTGTCATAGCGGGCGCAGTCGGCAATCGGCTCGTGAGCCAGCTTCAGCGCCTGGGGAATGGAAAGGATCGTGCCCGGCACCGGATCGCGGCTGCGAGCCAGGATGTTGAGGATCACCGCCGCCGATGAGACGCTATGCTCGAGCGCTTCCTGACAGGCCGCCTCGACCGCGTTCAATCCGTCGCTCAGCACACAGGTGAGGATCGACACCATCTGCCGGTCGCCGTCATCGGCGGCCTTGAGCTTGCGGCGAACCTTCTCCATGGCCGACGGTAGAACCCAGTTCTTGAACGGCGCGCCGTTGCGCAACCCGCCGGGTTTGCGGGCCAATACCGGGACGTAATGCCAGGGGTCGTAGATCACCTCGTTGCGGCCGAAGCAGCGGGCATGTTCGCCCACGACCGCGCCGTCCTGGCGGATGACGATCCGATCGGCATAGGCATGGATCTCGACCGGCCGGCCGACGGCGCTCGACAGCACTGAGTATTTGTTGTTGTCGAAGCGCACCGTGCAGGTCTTCGACACAGAAGCCGGAATGCAGTGGAAGCCATCGAAGCGCCCAGCATAGGGAATAAAGCTGGCCTGCTCCTCCTCGAACACTTCCCAGACCGTGCGGCCGCCCTGTTCAGGATGCGGGTGTGCCTTGGCGTAGGCGACGCATTTGTCGGCCAGCCAGCCGTTCAGATCCTCCAGCGTCTTGAAGCGCAACCTCGGTGTGAAGAAGCGTTCACGCACCAGCCCGACCTGGTTCTCGACCTGGCCCTTCTCCCAACCCGACGCCGGCGTGCAGGCCTCCGGTTCGACAAGGTAATGACCGCACATCTGCGCGAAGCGGCGGTTGTAGCGGCGATCCCTGCCGATGAAGATCGCATCCACTGCCGTCTTCATGTTGTCGTAGATGCCGCGCGTGCAGGCCCCGCGGAAGAAAGCGAACGCCCGGTCATGGGCGTCGAACACCATCTCCTGCGTCTCGCGAGGATAGGCCCGAACGTAGAACATGCGGCTGTGGCAAAGCCGCATGTGCGCCACCTTCACGGTGACCGTCACACCGTCCAGCAGGACGACCTCGTGGCTCCAGTCGAACTGGTAGGCTTCGCCAGGCGCGAAGCTCAAAGGGATATAGGCCTCAGCGGCAGCGCTACCGCGTTGCTCATCCCAGTCCTGCGCATGCCGCCATACCGAACTGTAGCTGCCGTCATAGCCGAGGCCGCGAAGCTCCTCGTATATCCGGATCAGTGTCAGCCGCTCCCGCTGAGACTTTGCCGCATTCGCCGACAGTAGCCCGTCCAGCTTCTCTCGCCAGGCGCCCATCCGCGGATAGGGCTGATGCTTGCGCTCGTAACGAAACTCCGTCTCGTCCGACCGCAGCACCTTGCGAACAACCTTCCGCGAGATCCCAAGCTCCCGGCAGATCGCCTTGATCGACTTTCCCTGCACCAGCGACAGCCGGCGTATCTTCGCAATCGTCTCCACAATCAACATCCAAAACAAATGCCTCCGATGAAACCGGAAGCATCTTGATGACCCCATCGTTAAGGGGTCCCGCTTGGACGAAAATCACCCCTTAAACAGGGTCCTCATTCCACGAAAAATCACAGCCGATAGTTCACAGAATTTTTTCTGCGCTAAAATTGCCAAAAAATCTCGTAAAATCAAAAGGATAAGTTTTTGACGGCCTGCGCCTCGGCGCTGGCGGCCAAGGAAAAGATTTTCTGCAATAAAATCAATCGCTTATTGTAGAAAAAATATTAGAGTGGGAATGATCCACGGCCGATCCGGGCGTGTCAGGAAATGCGCTAGCCGGCCAGATTGATCGGTGCCTCGCGAGGTGAGCCTCGTGTCGCTTCCCTTGCGAGGCAGGATGCGCTTTGGCGTCTCCACTGCGCTCTAAGGTCGTGTCATGCTCCCGGTTCAAAGGCGCGCACGTGCATTCATGGGATCATACGGACTGTCCTCGACAACCACGGCCTCGCGCATTTCGCCATGGACATGCACACGCAACTTCGCCCCGCGCTTCGCGTGTTCGGGCTTGACGAGCGCCATCGCAATGTCATGGCCGAAATGATACGAATATCCTCCCGAGGTTACGTGGCCGACAAGACCGCCATTCGAATAGACGCCTTCGTGGGCGATCACCGAGGTCTCGGCGGCGGGCAGCTTCAGCGTGACGAGGATACGGTTCAGGCCGTCTTCAACCTGCCTCTGCAGGGCAGCACTGCCTTGGAATTCGCCCTTGTTCAGTTTCACGAAGCGAGCGAGACCTGCCTCAAGCGGGGTGATATCTTTCGCAAGC
>WBUW01000388.1 GCA_008933495.1 Pseudorhodoplanes sp. | reverse complement strand
GCATCGAACGCGACTATCAGGAGCTCAAGCAGGAAGTCGGGCTCGGACATTATGAGGGACGCGGATGGCGCGGCTTCCACCATCACGCCACGCTGTGCATCGCGGCTTACGGATTCCTGATCTCCGAGCGGGAGGCGATTCCCCCCTCAGGCCCTGCCTGTGCCACGCTCTTCCCGGAACTTGCCGTTCCCGCCGGTTATCGACCCAGAGGCGCCGCCCTTGCGGCCTGAACGTCACATCGCGAACTCGATCGCGACCATGCGCCGACGATTAATCGTTGCATTGGTCAAGACACTATCGCGATGCCCATGTTGCGCCGCTCAAACCCAGAGACGCACCTGTAGTTCATGACGCAGTGAGACTAAGCCGTCATGGTCTCCTTGACCGTCGCCACGAGTTGCTTGAGCGTGAACGGCTTGGGCAGAAAGGTGAATTTTCCGTCCGGCGGCAGGTTTTTCTGGAACGCCTCCTCGGCATAGCCGGACACGAAAATCATCTTGAGGTCGGGATTGGTGCGCCGCATTTCCCGCAACAGCGTCGGCCCGTCCATTTCCGGCATCACGACGTCGGAGACGACAAGATCGATGCGACCGCCCTGCTTGTCGATCAGTTCCATCGCCTCGACGCCGTTGCTCGCCTCCAGCACCGTGTAGCCGCGCGAGGCAAGCCCCCGCGCATTGAGCGCGCGCAAGCCTTCTTCGTCCTCGACCAGGAGAATCGTTCCGCGTCCGGTCAGATCGGCGGTCGCCAGCTTCGCCATGTCACCGGCGGCGGCCAGCGCGCCGGAGATCGCCGGCGCCTCGTCGTTCTCTTCCGGGGCCGGGCTGTGGCGCGGCAGGAAGATGCGGAACGCCGTGCCCTTGCCGGGTTCGGATTCGGGATAGATGAAGCCGCCGGTCTGCTTGATGATGCCATAGACCGTCGACAGGCCAAGGCCGGTGCCCTTGCCGATGTCCTTGGTGGTGAAGAACGGCTCGAAGATTTTGCCCAGCACCTCGGGCGCGATGCCGGTGCCGGTGTCGCGCACCTCGATCATCGCATAGTCGGCCGCGGGCATTCCCGCATATCCGAACTGCGCGGCTTCCGCCGCCGATACGTTCGCCGTGCGCAGCGTCAGCCGGCCGCCCTCGAGCATCGCATCGCGCGCATTCACCGCCAGATTGACGATCACCTGCTCGAGTTGCGAAATGTCGGCCTTCACCGGCCACAGGTCGCGGCCGTGCACCACGTCGAGCTTGACGTTCTCGCCGATCAGCCGCCTCAGCAACATGCTGAGGTCGGAGAGCACCTCGCCGAGATCGAGCACCTGCGGGCGCAGCGTCTGCCGCCGCGAGAAGGCCAGTAGCTGACGCACGAGCGCGGCGGCGCGATTGGCGTTCTGCTTGATCTGCATGATGTCCTGGAACGACGGATCGGTCGGCCGATGCGCGTTGAGCAGGAAATCGGTCGCCATCATGATGGCGGAGAGCACGTTGTTGAAATCGTGGGCAATCCCGCCGGCGAGCTGGCCGACGGATTCCATTTTCTGCGACTGCTTGACCTGGTTTTCGAGCGCGCGCTGCTCGGTCGTCTCAAGCGCATAGACGATGGCGGCTTCCGCCTCGCCCTCCTCGTCTTCGGTCGCGGTCACGTAGAAGGTCGCATGACGCTCGCCGGCCCCGGCAAGCTGCGCCTCGACCGGAGCGATATCGCCCTGGCCGCCGGCCGCCTTGCGGATCGCCGCTTCGAGCGCGGCACGGTCGCGCGCGCCGATCACCGACAGGATCGTGCTCTTTTCACCGCTGTCGGTCAGGAGGTCGTGGAACAGACGGGCAAACAGCCCGTTGCTGCGCACGATGTGACCGCTCCTGTCGACGGTCGCGATGGCCATCGGCGTATTGTTGAAGAAGCGCATGAACCGCACTTCCGCCGCGCGCTGCGGATCGGCGGCGATGTCGCGGGCGCGATTGAGCACGAGCGTGCGCGATACGCCGACAGCCGCATCCGCCCCGAACGCGACATTGTGGAACAGCCGCACCGGCACCGTCCGGCCGCCGCGCGTCTTGAGGTCGAGATCGAACACCTCGGTCTTCACCTCGCCGGGAGCGCCGCGCAATGTGGTCAGGAGCGAAGCGCCCTCGCCGGAGACGATGTCGGAAAGCTTCAGGCCACCCGAGCCAACCGACGCCAGATCATGGTCAAGCCAGGCGGCGAGCGTCGCATTGAGATAGACGATGGCGCCCTGCGCATCGACCGAGAAGAACCCCGCCGGCGCGTGATCGAGATAGTCGATGGCGTGTTGCAGTTCGAGGAAGATGTTTTCCTGCTTCTCGCGCTCGCGCGTGATGTCGGCGACCGTCCACACGGTCGAGCGGCGGTCGTGCTTGCTGTCGCCGAGCGGTCGCACCCGCAGGCGCAGCCAGCGCGCGGCCTGGTCGCCCGGGCCGACGATGCGGACCTCTTCCTGCAGGCGGCGGCCTTCGCGCGCGGCCTTGAGCAGGCGATAGACCGCCTCCGACACTTCCGGATCGCCGATAAAGACGCGCTCGACCGGACGCACGTCGCGCGCGTCGACGGCATTGACCAGATCCATATAGGCGGCGTTGGCATAGACCACGCGCCCCTTCGCATCGGTGACGACCGCCCCGTCGAAGGCGCCGTCGATGAGCGAACGGATCATCGGATTGGCGGCATCCCGGCCGGAAAAATTGAGGATGCCGGCGGCGAGCGCAAACAGCGCAAAGACGCCGACCGTCGACAGCGTCGCCAGCAGCGTCAGGATGTAATTGGCGGTGTTCTCGCGCCCGACGAACATCAGCCCGACGGCGGCGGCGACGAGGCCGAGGGCGACGATCAGCACCATGGTCGCGCTGCCGCTGCGGCGCGTGCGGTCGATCCCCTGGCGCGGCGGCTCGCCCATGTCCGTGACTGCCATGCGACTTCAACCCCGAATCTCTGGCCTCTTATAGCGCAGCCGCGGCGGTCCGCTACCGGCGCGCGGCCCCCGGCCTTCAGCGTGCCGCGCGGCGCAATTTCATCACATAGCCGATGATTTCGGCCACCGCCCGGTAATGTTCCGGCGGAATTTCCTGGTCGAGATCGACGGTGGCATGCAGGGCGCGCGCCAGCGGCGGATTCTCGACCACCGGCACGGCGTGTGCCTTGGCCACCTCCCGGATGCGCAGCGCGATCGCGTCGGCGCCCTTGGCGACGCAACGGGGGGCGTTGTCGCCCTTCTCGTATTTCAGCGCCACCGCGAAATGGGTCGGGTTGGTGATGACCACCGAGGCTTCCGGAACCGCTGCCATCATGCGCTTGCGCATGCGTTCCTCGCGCAGGCGCCGGATGCGGGCCTTGATCGCGGGATCGCCTTCGGTCTGCTTGAACTCTTCCTTCAGTTCGCGCATCGACATTTTCTGGCGCTCGAACCACTGCCGGTACTGGAACAGGAAATCGGCGGCGGCGATCAGCGCCAGCACGGCAATGACCGCGCCGAGCATCTGCAGCGCGACGGTGACGACCGCCGGCAGCAGCGCGGCCGGATCGACCGTGATCAGCGCTTCCAGGCGGCTGCGTTCCGGCCACAGCAGGAGCGCCATGATGGTGCCGAGCAGGCCGACCTTGACGAGCCCCTTGGCGAAATTCACCAGCGCCTG
>WBUW01000387.1 GCA_008933495.1 Pseudorhodoplanes sp. | reverse complement strand
CCATTCCCTCGCCACACTGAATCCGGCAATAGTACCGCAAGCCCCGCAACCGATTTGCCGCCATGCAACGAACAGCGCCCGCCGCGACCCGGAAAAAATATCCCGCCGGACCGAAATCGAGCAAAGCCGCGAAATCGGCCGATCTCGCCACGCTGCCGGAATGGAACCTGGCCGATCTCTACGCCGCGATCGATGCGCCCGAGATCAGGCGCGACCTCGATCGCGGCGAGGCGGACTGCCTGGCATTCGAAAAGGACTACAAGGGCACGCTCGCCGGCCACGCCGCGGCGGCTTCCGGCTGGCCGGCGCTCGCCGAGGCGATCCGCCGCTACGAGGCGGTGCAGGACCTGCTCGGCCGGGTCGTGTCCTATGCCCAGCTTGTCTATGCCGGCAACACGACCGATCCGCAGCACGCGAAATTCTACGGCGACGTGCAGGAGCGCATCACGGCGATCTCGCTGCATCTGCTGTTCTTCACGCTCGAACTCAACCGCATCGACGACGCCCTGATCGATAAGGCGATGGCCGATCCGGTCTTGGCCTATTACCGGCCCTGGATCGAGGACGTGCGCAAGGAAAAGCCCTACCAGCTCGAAGACCGCATCGAGCAACTGTTCCATGAAAAGTCGGTGAGCGGCTATGCCGCCTGGAACCGGCTGTTCGACGAAACCATCGCCGCGCTGCGCTTCGACGTGCAGGGCAAGACGCTGGCGATCGAGCCGACCCTCAGTCTCCTGCAGGATCGCTCCGAGAAGGTCCGCAAGGCCGCGGCGCAGGCGCTGGCCAAGACCTTTGCCGGAAACCTGCGCCTGTTCACGCTCGTCACCAATACGCTCGCCAAGGACAAGGAAATTTCCGACCGCTGGCGCGGCTTTGCCGACGTGGCCGACGAGCGGCATTTGTCCAACCGGGTCGAACGCGAGGTGGTCGAGGCGCTGGTGTCGGCGGTGCGCGCCTCCTATCCGCGCCTGTCGCACCGCTATTACGCGCTGAAGGCGAAATGGTTCGGCAGGAAAAAGCTCGCCTCCTGGGACCGCAACGCGCCGTTGCCGAAAGTGGAGATGAAGACGATCCGCTGGAGCGAGGCGCGCGACACCGTGCTGTCGGCCTATGGCGCGTTTTCGCCGCGCATGGCCGAAATCGCCAAACGCTTCTTCGACGAGCGCTGGATCGATGCGCCGGTGCGGCCGGGCAAGTCGCCGGGCGCGTTCGCGCATCCGACCGTGCCCTCGGCGCATCCTTATGTGCTGCTCAACTACCAGGGCAAGCCGCGCGACGTGATGACGCTCGCGCACGAGCTCGGCCACGGCGTGCACCAGGTGTTGGCGGCGCCGAACGGCCCGCTCATGGCCCCGACGCCGCTGACGCTGGCGGAGACCGCGAGCGTGTTCGGCGAGATGCTCACCTTTCAGCGCCTGCTCGCCGCCACCGCCGACAAGAAGCAGCGCAAGGCCATGCTCGCCGCCAAGGTCGAGGACATGATCAACACGGTGGTGCGCCAGATCGCCTTCTACAGCTTCGAGCGCAAGGTGCATACCGAGCGCAAGAACGGCGAGCTCACCGCCGAGCGGCTCGGCCGGATCTGGCTCGAGGTGCAGGCCGAGAGCCTCGGCCCGGCGATCGAGATCAAGCCGGGCTATGAAGTGTTCTGGGCCTATATCCCGCACTTCATCCATTCGCCGTTCTATGTCTACGCCTATGCGTTCGGCGATTGTCTCGTGAACTCGCTTTACGCGGTCTACGAGAACGCCGAGCGCGGCTTTGCCGACCGCTATCTCGCCATGCTGGCGGCGGGCGGCACCAAGCACCATTCCGAGCTGCTGCGGCCGTTCGGGCTCGACGCGCGCAATCCGGATTTCTGGCAGACCGGCCTGTCGCTGATCGGGCGCATGATCGACGAACTGGAGGCGCTGGACCGCGCCTGAGCAGCGAACATTCTCTAAAAAATCATGATCAAGTAAACATGTGCGTGCCCTAAAGAGCAAACCTGTATTGCGCTCTGGCGCGGGGCTGCGCTATCGCCCGCCGCGGGTCGACAGCAGGTAATCGATGCACTGCATCGTGACCATGCGCACGGGACCGCCGCCGCGCACGAGGCGATAGAGCTTGCGCATGCGCGTTCTGATTTCATCGCGCTTGTGGACGGTCCGCGTGCGCACCGCGAGCTTGGTCGAGGAAATCTCCGTCAGGGTCAGCCTCTCGCCATCGCCGCGCCTGATGAATTCCATCTTTTCCGTCAGGCCCGAATTCACGTCGCCGGCGTCGAAGCCGGCCGCTGCCGCGGCCTTCGAATTGGCAAGATCGTTTGCGTGAATGAGGTCGTCGAGCTTTGCGCGCTTTGCCTTCGCCGGGATCTCGATCAGCGCGTAGCGGTTGAAGATGATTTGCCTGCCGTCAACGCGCCCCTGGCAGCCCCAGGCCCAGATTGCAGCCTCGGCACGCGGCGCGGCGGCGAGCGCGGCGACGACGGCGTAGGCGCCGATGGTGAGCCTTGTCCGCATGATTGCGCCTTCACTATTGTTTGCCGGGCCGATCGGACTATTTGTAGCCTGACGACGACAAGAGTTCATGACCGACCTCGAACGCAACCGTTTCTCCGCCCGCGCCGTGCGCTATGCCCGGGTCGGCACCAATGTCGGGGCGGTTGCCGCGCGGCTTGCCGCCGCCCGCTTTCTCGGTATGGGGCTCGACCGGACGGAAAATGCCGCCGCGCTCGGCGCCGCGCTCGGCGGTCTCAAAGGCCCGATCATGAAGGTGGCGCAGCTTCTCGCCACCATCCCCGAAGTGATCCCGCCCGAATACACCGCCGAACTCGCCAAGCTGCAGAGCGAGGCGCCGCCGATGGGCTGGGCCTTCGTCAAGCGCCGCATGACCGCCGAGCTCGGCGCGGACTGGCAGGCGCGAGTTTCGAGCTTTGAGCACCATCCTGCCGCGGCGGCCTCGCTCGGCCAGGTGCACCGCGCGGTGTCGCTCGACGGGCGCGCGCTCGCCTGCAAGCTGCAATATCCCGACATGCAGTCGGCGGTGGAGGCCGACCTCAACCAGCTCCAGATGCTGTTCGCCATGCACCGGCGCATGGAGCCGGCCATCGACGCGACCGAGATCGGCCAGGAAATCAGCGAGCGCATCCGCGAGGAGCTCGACTACCGGCGCGAGGCGAAGCACGTCGCGCTCTACCGCGAAATCCTCGGCGGGCTCGGTCTCGTGCGCGTGCCGCAGGTGTGGCCGGAGCTGTCGACCGGGCGACTGCTCACGCTCGACTGGCTGGACGGCACGCGCATGCTCGAACACAGGGATGCGGCGATCGAGGTGCGCAACCGGCTGGCGACCGCGATGTTTACCGCCTGGTGGCTGCCCTTCAGCCGTTACGGCGTGATCCATGGCGACCCGCATCTGGGCAATTACACGGTGTTTGAGCGGGACGGCGCGCCGGGGGGCATCAATCTGTTGGACTATGGCTGCATCCGCATTTTCCCGCCGAGCTTCGTCGGCGGCGTGGTCGATCTCTACCGCGGCCTGCTGACCGGCGACGACGCGCGCGTGGTGCATGCCTACGAGACCTGGGGCTTCCGCAACCTGACCCGCGAGCTGATCGATGTCCTCAATATCTGGGCCCGCTTCATCTATGGGCCGCTGCTCGAC
>WBUW01000386.1 GCA_008933495.1 Pseudorhodoplanes sp. | reverse complement strand
CGCGCGGGTTTGCCCGCGCGCCCATGCCCGCGTGCGCCTTTGGGTTTTTTGCGCGCGCCGGACGCCGCGCTGCTTCTCCGCCCCGATCGCATGATTCCCGCCGATCGTCAGAATGCCATGGGGCGCGGAAGGCGCAAAATTCGTCACACGACGCCGATCATGGCGCGGATCGCCTGCGGCGTCACCCCGGCCTTTCGCAGTTCGCGCAAGGCCGTCGATTGCGTGGACTTGGACAGTTTGCGGCCGTCCGCGTCGAGCACGAGCCGGTGATGGTGGTAAAGCGGTGCCGGAAGCCCGAGCAGCGCCTGAAGCAGGCGCTGCAGGCTGGTCGACCAGAACAGGTCGACGCCGCGCACGATGTGCGTGACGCCCTGCAGGGCATCGTCGACCACGACCGAGAGATGATAGCTCGTCGGCAAGTCCTTGCGGGCAAGCACCGCGTCGCCCCAGGCGCGCGGATCGGCCGATACAATTCCGCTTTCGCCGCCGGGGCCCCGCCCGGTTTCCTGCCATTGCAATGCGCCGGTCATGGCAACCGCTTTTTCCATGTCGATGCGCAGCGCATAGGGCGCGCCGGCTGCGATCCGGCGATGACGTTCCTGCGCCGGCTGCGACTTGCCCCTGCCCGGATAGAGCGGTGCACCGTCGGGATCGGCCGGCCAGGGCGTGCGTTCAACCGCAAGGCGGGCGATCTCGGCGCGGCTTTCGAAAGCGGGGAACAGGAGGCCCATCGCGTCGAGACGGTCGCGCGCTTGGCGATAGGCATCAAGGTGCCGCGACTGGCGGCGCACCGGCTGCTCCCAAGTCAAGCCGAGCCAGCGCAGGTCCTCGCAGATCGCCTCTTCGTATTCCGGGCGGCAGCGGGTGAAATCGATGTCCTCGATGCGCAGCAGAAAGCGGCCGCCGGCCGCCTTCGCCAGGTCGAAATTCAGGATCGCCGACAGGGCATGACCCAGATGCAGGAAGCCATTGGGCGACGGCGCAAAGCGGAAAACGGGTGGCAGCATTCCATGGACTCGTCATTGCCGGGCCTGGCACGCCGGCCGCATGTTTGCGGCCTGCGTTTCCAACATGTCACAACTCGGCCGGAGCCGAGTGGTCGAGTAGTGTTGCAATCCGTCGCCGCAATGAGCATTCCTTGCATTCCAGATGGACCCCCGCGTCAAGCCCCGGGGGTGACGGCCGGTGTCCCACATTCTCCACACCCAGTCCGAACTCGACGCCGCGCTGGCCAAGCTCGTGCTTGCCGATCCGCGCCTTGGCGCGGTGCTCGCCAAGGCGGGCCGGCCGGCCTTGCGGCGGCGCGTGGCGGGATTTGCCGGCTTGTGCGCCATCGTCGTCTCGCAGCAGCTTTCGACCGCGAGCGCGGGCGCGATCTGGGGCCGCATGCAGGCGGCGTTCGATCCGTTCCATCACGACGCGGTGCGCCGCGCCCGCAGCGACCGACTTGCGCGCATCGGCCTGTCGGCGCCGAAAATCCGCACCATGAAGGCGATCGGAACCGCGCTTGCCAAAGGCGCGATCAATCTCGAAGCGCTCGCGCACATGCCGGCCGAGGAGGCCCACGCCGCGCTCACCGCGCTGCACGGCGTCGGGCCCTGGACCGCCGATATCTATCTGCTGTTCTGTCTCGGCCATGCCGATGCCTGGCCGGCCGGCGACCTCGCTTTGCAGGAAGCCGCGCGCCTTGCGTTCGGGCTGCGGTCCCGACCGGATGCCAGGCGGCTTGCAAGGATCGCCGAAGCCTGGCGGCCGTGGCGCGGAGTGGCCGCGCACCTGCTCTGGAACTATTATCGCATCGTCAAGCAACGCGATCCGGTGCCGGTAGAAGCCGGCGCCGGCTGACCTATCCCCCTTCCCGCTCTTTTTCCCAATGCGCAGACGGAGACCTGAATGACCGCAGAACTCGACGGCCCCCGGCTCGAACCGCTCAGCGGCAACGCCAAGAGCCTCGTCGTGTTCGTGCACGGCTTCGGCGCGGACGGCAACGACCTGATCGACATCGGCCGCGCTTGGCAGCAATTGTTGCCGGATACCGCCTTCGTCTCCCCGCATGCGCCCGAACCCTGCGGCCAGGCCCCGGTCGGCCGGCAATGGTTCGCGCTCACCTTCCGCGATCCCAACGAACGCTGGACCGGCGTGAACACGGCGGCACCGGTGCTCGATGCCTTTCTCGACCGGGAACTCGCCCGCCGCGCGCTGCCGCCATCCGCGCTCGCCCTGGTCGGCTTCAGCCAGGGCACGATGATGTCGCTGCATGTCGGCCTGCGCCGCACGGCGCCGCTCGCCGCCATCGTCGGCTATTCCGGCATGCTGGCGCTGCCGGAACGCGCCGCCCCCGAGCAACTGGCCGCCGAGATCAGGTCCCGGCCGCCGGTCCTGCTCGTGCATGGCAGCGACGACGACCTGATCCCGATCCAGGCCCTGTTCCACGCTTCGCAGACGCTCGCCGCCCTCGACGTGCCGACCGAATGGCACATTTCCCACGGCATCGGGCATGGCATCGACGGCGAGGGGCTGCGCCATGGCGGCGCCTTTCTGGCGCACCGGCTCGCCCCCGCGCACTGACGGCGTGCGGCCGGCGATACGCCCCGGCAGGAGGCGCTGCCGCCTTCACAATCCTGTCACGCTCCCGTACATTATCGGCGGTGTCAATGAACGAGGAGTCGCGATTGAACGTTCACGTATCGCCCAGCGGGTTTCCGGCCCTGGTGCTGAACGCGGACTTCCGGCCGCTGAGCTATTATCCGCTGTCACTGTGGTCGTGGCAGGATACGATCAAGGCCGTGTTCCTCGAGCGCGTTAATATTGTCGCCAATTACGACCGCGCCGTGCGCTCGCCGAGCCTCGAGATGAAGCTGCCGAGCGTGGTCTCGCTGAAGACCTTCGTCAAACCCTCGACCCACCCCGCATTCACGCGCTTCAACGTTTTCCTGCGCGACCGTTTCGCCTGCCAGTATTGTGGCGCGCACGACGACCTGACTTTCGACCATCTGCTGCCGCGCTCGCGCGGGGGCCAGACCACCTGGGGCAACGTGGTCGCCGCCTGCTCGCCCTGCAATCTGCGCAAGGGCAATCTCACCCCGACCGAATCCAGCATGTGGCCGGCGCAGATGCCGATCCAGCCGACCGTGCAGCAACTGCACCGCAATGGCCGGCTGTTTCCGCCCAACTATCTGCACGATAGCTGGATGGATTATCTCTACTGGGATACCGAGCTCGATCCGTAACCGCCGTTCCAGATTTTCAGCGCGCCCCAGAGCGCGGTGGCGGCGAGCGCGAGCGAAATCAGCACATTGTAGCCGGCCAGCGACAGGCCGAGAAACCGCCACTGCACCTCGTCGCAACGCACGATCCGGATCGACTGGAGCTGCTTGAGCAGCCCGCCGGCACCGCCGAGATCGTTGATCGGGCCGGCGCAATCCTGCGGGCCTTTCCACCAGCCCCATTCCACGCCCGAGTGATAGGCGCCGAGCCCGGCATTCCAGATCATGCCGACGGCGATCGCGAGGAGACCGAGGACAAGAACCTTGCGCGAGGCGCCGGCCGCGGCCCCGAGCGCCAGCAGCGCGGCAAGCGGGATCGCGAAATAATAGGCGATGCGCTGTTCGAGGCAGAGCGGGCACGGCTGTATCCCGAAACCGTATTCG
>WBUW01000385.1 GCA_008933495.1 Pseudorhodoplanes sp. | reverse complement strand
TCGTCGCTCCTTATGACCACCGATTCGGCTGCCGTTCAACGCGCGCCGCGCCGGCCGGTCCGATCCATATTTTTTCCTTGTACACCATTTGTTCTCCGTTCGCAATATGTTCGTGATGCGCAATTTACGAAAATATCCCCTTTGAACATGTACGCGAACCTATGCTATAGGTTGTGCTCACTGATTCAGGGGGCACAAAATGGGAACCGACGAAACCAGCGAACCAAAGTCGGGGGTAACAGAGGAGGACTTGGCTATCGCGTTCGAGGGGCCAGCCGTCTACTCAAATCGAGTGCTGGTGAACGTCGGGCCTGTTGTTCGGCTGTCTTTTGTAGAGACTTTCGGGAAAGAGAAAACGAACGTATATCGGGCGGCCGTTGCCCTTCCTCACGAAACCGCAATCCAGCTAGCCAACATCCTAAAGGCGCGATTGGCGGAAATCGAACGGGACTTAGAGGAGTTCAAAGCCGAGGCGGCGGCCGAAGCGGAGGCGAAAGCAAAAGCGGGTCAGACAAATGGCTAAGTCTGGCCGCACACGGAAGTCGGTCGTCGATATTGAGGGTCAGACGGTCGTGCTGTCCGGTGCCGGCGCGCCCGATGCGGATGACCAGCCCTCGTCTGTTACCGGCGAGGCGGTGGGGGGATTCATGCTAAAACCTCGCCCGTACAGTCTCACAATGCCGCCGCCAGATGATTACTACTTCGTGCGGGCAGACCAGTTGGAGCAACTAAGCGAATATATACCCTTAGAACATGTAAGGCTGGTTCCAAGCATCTAGTTGTGCCAGCTTACCCCTGCAACGACGGGGGGTGTTCTAATGGCTATGGCGGTTCCAATAGCGCCGTTCGAACTCAGTTTCGACGGTCGAGATGCAGATGGGCATACGGCAGACGCCCTTTACATAGGGCAGTCGTTGCAGGGGATCGCCCGACTCTACAATTCGGTAATTGGCTGGCATCTCCACGGGCGAATATTAGCCCCAGCCTTTCAGGACGTTCGTGTCCACGTCGGCCCGCCAAAGGACGGGTCGCTGCTGTACATCATCTACATGATGATGGTTCACGGCAAAATGGCGGTTTACCCGGAGATATTCTTCGAGCTGGCGCAATTTCTGATCCCGGCTGCGGTCAAAGCACTAATCGCGCGCCGATCTGGGCAGATGAAGATCGTCGAAAAACAGGCGGATGCAATGCTTGAGATGTACCGCCGATATGACGAATTCGCGCGCCAGGTTCACAGCGATCATGTGCGTGAAAAGGGACAGCTTTTGGATGTTCTGAAGACTTTGGCGGACGCAAACCGGAAGCCACTAGCCGATATGACCGCCCCAGTAGGCAGAACGGTGAAACAAATCGAGCACTTTAAGAATTTACCAGAACCGGTTGTGGTAGATGAACCAATAGCCGAGGCCCTTCGGACTCAGGATGGTGCTGTCGTGGGCGAACTCGAAAAATATTTCGGCAAGCTGGTTGCTGTTGATACAGTAACTGGCGCTTGTAAGCTGCTGCTAGACGATTCAGCGAAGCCAATTAAGGGAAAAATCACTGACCCTGCTTTGGCTATGCCTGAAAATCCATACACGCACGCCTTAGATACACAGACACATGTAACGGTTACGGCAAAGCCGGTTTCGAAAAATGGCAAAATCTCCACACTCTACGTCAGTGACGCCAAGCCCGACGAAGCGGTTTGACCGTCTCCTTCAAGCTATGGCTTCTCAACCCGAACCTGCGGGAAAGCAGCAAGGAGACAATCGAACATCAGGTAAGGCGCGTGGCGCAGGTTATGGCGATACTCGAACTCGCGAAGGTAAGTCTGCAAGTACTTCTTCGAAACGGAAATATAAGTCCCGTTGATCCCGCGCTTCACCTGCGACCAGAACGCCTCGATTGTGTTGGTATGAACGGCGGTGCCGTCATCTTCGATGCGGACATATTCTTCGGCTGAGTGATCGACGGTCGCGTGGTTGTAGCCGTGCCGCTCGGTCAGCGAGCGGAACGCCGCTGCTTCGTCGGTATGGACGAACGATCCCGGCTTGACGTGCTTCACGATATGCGGGTGAACGCTGCGGGCGCTGCGGTCCATGACCGTGCGCGTAATGACATCGCCGCCCCGCTCGACCATTCCGAGCACCACGGCCTTGTCGTCCTCGCCCCTTTCATCCTTGCCGCCAATGAAAGCCTTGTCGGCCTCCACAATGCCGCCGCCGGGGCCGCCTAACGGCGTGTCGCCATCGACGTAGCCCATATAACCCCGGATCAGGAAGCACATGCGCCATGCGGTCTTGTAGGTCACACCAAGTTGGCGCTCGACCTCCTTGGCCGCCACGCCGTTCCGGCTGGCGCAGAACAGGAACATGACAAAGAACCAGTCCCGGAGCGGCGTGCGGGTCTTTTCGAAGGGCGTTCCTGCGGTCGGGTAGACTTGGAAGCCGCAATGCTCGCATTCGAAGCAGCGGCGGCCCTTCACCCGGTAGAACGTCGCCTCCTTTTGGCAATTCAGACAGGCGAATCGCTCGCCGTAGCGGGTCCGCATCAGGTGGGTCAGACAGGTATCCTCATCGGGAAACCGCTTCTGGAACTCTCGGATATTCGGGCCTTTGGTCGCCATGGTCCCCTCCCCAACCGGAGAATGACCATTCTATATCACCTTCCGTTCTACATGTCTAGAGGGTATAGTTCCGGCAATTTAAAAATTGTATATGTACAACAAACTACTGTTGATTGAAAAATGGTATTGTGGTGGCACCCGCGCCCGGCGCGGGCTCAAAACCCTGCGGAGATTCGCCCATGACCCGCATATTCGCCGTCATTGCCGCTCTCGTCATTCTTTCTCCGGCGCTCGCCGCTGCCGCGGAACGAACAGCGCCGGCGACGCGTTTCGCTATGCTCACTCTCAATCTTCAAAAAGAGAAACGGATGACGCCGCGCCCCAGTATCCGGCTGACCTGCCTTTATTGGCGTTGTGGAAATCCCGGCGAGTCCTGCTGTCCTGAGGCACCGTTCTGCGTCTGCACCCCTGCAGAGTGTCAATGCCGATGATGCCCCAATGAGGCCATTCGGTTCGCGGTCTTTGCTTCGCCTCGAATGGCATGGTCGCCGGCTCGACGCACCGCCCGCTGCGACAAAATGCGACTCTCGGCTCCGGCATTGCGCGCGCGCCGCGGCATGAAACCGCCCAATTCCGTTTTGCCAATGTTCATTTGCGATGCTGCAATGTCGGCCCGGGGGCAGGACAAGGAGCAGACCATGCGATGGATTGTTGCGGCGCTGTTGGCGGCGGCCGCATTGGCCGCGTCCCCGGGCACGTCGGAGGCGAGGGACGGGTGCGGGCGCGGCTGGTATTTCGACGGCGTGGCGTGCCGGCCGCAATCGGCGGCGCCGCGTTATTATGGCGGTTATCGCTATTACGGCGGCGCACGCACCTGGCAGGATTGCCCGCCCGGCATGGTGCCGACCGGCCGCGGCGACTGCCGCCCCTGGCATCCGACCCGCGGCTCCGAATGCCCGCCCGGCTACACGCTGCAGAGCGGATACTGCAAACCCTATCGCGGCTATTGACGCGCGCGGCCGCCGGCCGCGCGACAAGGTCGGCGCCGGAGGCCGCCGCGCGGCGGCCTCATCCTTATCGATATGATTATCGACATACGCC
>WBUW01000384.1 GCA_008933495.1 Pseudorhodoplanes sp. | reverse complement strand
CGCGTCAGGGATGCAGGATCGCCTTGCCCATGATCTTGCGTGCGGCGATGTCCTTGAGCGCCTGCGCCGTCTGCGCCAGCGGATAGACGGCGTGCACGTGCGATGACAGCTTGCCCTGCGTGCACCAGGCGACGATCTGGGCCATGTTGGCGCACTGGGCGGCCGGCTCGCGTTCGGCGAACGCGCCCCAATACACGCCGCATACGTCGAAACCCTTGAGCAGCACGAGGTTGAGCGGCAGCTTCGGAATCGTCCCGGCGGCAAAGCCGATGACCAGGAAGCGGCCATTCCAGGCGGTGGCGCGCGCGGCGGCCTCGGTGAAATCGCCGCCGACCGGATCGTAGACCACGTCGACGCCGCGCCCGCCGGTCGCCGCCTTCAACGCCGTTTTCAGGTCGGTCGCGCTGTAATTGATCGTCATGTCGGCGCCATAGGTGCGGGCAAACGCGCATTTTTCCTCCGACGAGGTGCAGGCGATCACGCGCGCGCCCATCAGCTTTCCGATTTCGACCGCGGCCAGGCCAACACCGCCGGCAGCACCAAGCACCGCCAGCGTCTCGCCCGGCCGCAGGCGGGCGCGGTCCTTCAGGGCGTAATAGGTGGTGCCATAGATGATCGAAAGCCCGGCCGCGCGGTCAAAGTCGAACCCGGGCGGCAGCGGCACGAGCCTCTCGGCCATGATTGCCAGGCGTTCGCGCGCGCAGCCATAGCTGAGATAGCCGAGCACGCGATCGCCCGGCGCGATGCCGGTCACGCCCGGCCCGGTGCTTTGGACGACACCGGCGAACTCCGCGCCCGGCGAAAACGGAAACGGCGGCTTGATCTGGTATTTGTCGGCAATGATCAGTGTATCGAAGAAATTCAGGGCCGCGGCCTTCACATCGACGACCGCTTCGCCGGGGCCGGCCTGCGGCTCGGGGATATCGGCATAGACCAGATCGTCGGGACCGCCGGGGCGTGTACACAGGATCGCTTTCATGCTCGCTTAGCTCACGCGCCTTCGCCAAAGGCCGGTCACTCCTAACCACAGCCGGCGCCCGCTGTCTGCCGCGCCGAAGCCGCAGTCCGTAAAAAGCGTCCGGACGCCTTCACATTGCCGATTTTGACCTGTTATGGAGGGGGCCTTCGTCGGGCCGAGGACGAAGAGGGCGCAGCTCTACGATATCGAAGGTCTGGATACGCGAGGGCCAGCAATGACGTTGCGATTGATTTGCCTTTCGACCCTGATTTCACTGGCGATGACGGCGGTGGCCGGAGCCCAGGCGCAGGCGCCCGCGCAGGGTGCGACGCTGCTCGGCCAATATGGCGACTGGGGCGCCTATGCCGCTTCGCCGGGCGGCCGGAAGGTCTGCTTCGCGCTGGCCAAGCCGGTTGCGGGCGAGACCAACCCGCCCAACCGCCGCAACGAGACCATGAGCGTGCATCTGTTCGTATCCTCGCGGCCGGCGGAGAAGGTCAAGGACGAGGTGTCCCTGCTGATCAGCGGCTACACGTTCAAGCCCAGTGTCGACGCCACCATCCAGATCGGCAATGCGACCTTTCCGATGTACACGCAGAAGGACGGCGCCTGGATCAAGAATGCCGCCGAGGAAGCCCGCCTGGTCGAAGCCATGCGCAAGAGCGGGGACATGACCATCAAGGCCGTGACCGAGAGGGGCACCGAGACCATCGACCGGTTCTCGATGAAGGGCGTCGATCAGGCGCTGAGCCGGGTCGCCCAGGAGTGCCGCTAGGCCGGCTCTTCGCTTTCGGCCGCGGGCGTCCTATCTGTGCTAGGACGCGGCGGATGGAACCGCCGCGCGGTAACAGACGATGACCTCCGTCCCGAACGCTCAGCCTGCGCTGGAAAAGACGCCGCTCGAACGCTTTGTCGCCCCCGACAAGCCGTCGCTTGTCGGCCTGTCGCGCGCGGCGTTGGCCGAGAAACTGGCCGAGATCGGCGTGCCGGAGCGCGCCCGCCGCATGCGCGCGCAGCAGATCTGGCACTGGCTCTATGTACGCGGGGCGCAGGATTTCGACCGCATGACCAGCGTGTCGAAGGATCTGCGTGCCGCGCTCGCCGCGCGGTTCACGCTCGCGCGCCCCGATGTGGTCGCCGAGCAGGTTTCCGCCGACGGCACCCGCAAATGGCTCCTGCAATTGCCGGGCGAACATCCCGGCGAAAAGCCGCATCTGGTCGAGACCGTCTACATCCCGGAAACCGACCGCGGTACGCTGTGCGTTTCAAGCCAGGTCGGCTGCACGCTCACCTGCGTCTTCTGCCATACCGGGACCCAGCGCCTGGTGCGCAACCTGACGCCCGGCGAAATCGTCGGCCAGATCATGATTGCGCGCGACCGGCTCGGCGACTGGACCGACGCCGCGCGCACCGCGGGCGCGGGGCTGCCGGTCGAGGGGGTGCGCGCGGTCTCCAACATCGTCATGATGGGCATGGGCGAACCGCTTTATAATTTCGAGGCGGTGCGCGACGCCCTGCATGTGGCCGCCGACGGCGACGGCATTTCGATCTCCCGGCGCCGGATCACGTTGTCCACCTCCGGCGTCGTCCCCAACATTGCGCGCACCGGTTCCGAAATCGGCTGCATGCTCGCGATTTCGCTGCATGCGGTGCGCGACGACCTGCGCGACATACTGGTGCCGCTCAACCGCAAGTATCAGATCGGCGAATTGCTGGCGGCCTGCCGGACCTATCCCGGCCTCTCCAATGCGCGGCGCATCACGTTCGAATACGTCATGCTCAAGGGTGTCAACGACTCGCTGGCCGACGCCAGGGAGCTCGTGCGTCTGCTCAAGGGCATTCCCGCCAAGATCAACCTGATCCCGTTCAATCCGTGGCCCGGCACGACCTATGAATGCTCCGACTGGGAGCAGATCGAGCAGTTTTCGGAGATCGTCTTCAATGCCGGCTATGCGTCGCCGGTGCGCACGCCGCGCGGGCGCGATATTTTCGCGGCCTGCGGCCAGCTCAAGAGCGCGACCGAGAAGCTTTCGGCGCGCGAGCGCATGGCACTGCGCGCCATGGCCATGACCGACTGACCGGTCCCGCGCCGCGCGTCTTGGCCGGCCGGTTTTTTCGGTTATCGTAGCAAACGTTCCGCGGACCGCGTTTCTCCCGCCGATTGCCCTACAGGACCTGCCCCATGTCGCTCGTCGGCCGCCTGCTCGTTATCCTGTTCGCTTTGCTCGTTTCCGCTCTCATCGCCGGTCTTGCGCTCGCTGTCGGCGTCATGGTTCCGGACTTCGTGACGGTGACCACCGATCCGGTCGAACATTTCCAGTTCATCGCCTTCAGCGTCCTGGCCACCAATCTCGTGCTGGCGGCGGCCTTTGTACCGGCACTTGTTCTGGTCGGTCTTGCCGAGATCTTCGATATCCGCTCGGTGTTCTATTACGCGTTCGGCGGCGGGGCGGTCGGCCTGATCGCCTATTTCGGTTCCGATATCCGTTTTGAGGACGCCACCGACATGCCGCCGGCCGCGTTCGGACTCCAGCTTGTCGCCGCGTCCGGCATCATTGCCGGCTTCGTCTATTGATGGGGTGGACGGCCCCTCCCGCTTCGGCATCGTAGTGCCACTGCGGCGATAGGCGCCGCATGATTCGAGAGGAGCCGTCCGCCATGCAGATTACCACAATCGGCTTGGACCTTGCGAAGAACG
>WBUW01000383.1 GCA_008933495.1 Pseudorhodoplanes sp. | reverse complement strand
ATCCTGGCCACGCTCGCCGCCGGCGACCTGCCGCGCCTGATCGTCATCGACTCGATCCAGACCATGTGGACCGACACCGTGGAATCGGCGCCCGGCACGGTCACCCAGGTGCGCGCCTCGGCGCAGGCGCTGATCCGCTTCGCCAAGAAGACCGGCGCCTGCATCATCCTGGTCGGGCACGTCACCAAGGACGGCCAGATCGCAGGTCCGCGCGTGGTCGAGCACATGGTCGATGCGGTGCTTTCCTTCGAGGGCGAAGGCTCGCACCAGTTCCGCATCCTGCGCGCGGTCAAGAACCGCTTCGGCCCGACCGACGAGATCGGCGTGTTCGAAATGACCGGGCTCGGCTTGCGCGAGGTGACGAACCCCTCGGAACTGTTCCTGTCGGAGCGCGATCTCGGCTCGCCCGGGACCGCGGTGTTCGCCGGCATCGAGGGTACCCGGCCGCTGCTGGTCGAAATCCAGGCGCTCGTCGCTCCGACCACGCTCGGCACGCCGCGCCGCGCCGTTGTCGGCTGGGACCAGAACCGCCTGTCGATGGTGATTGCCGTGCTCGACGCCCATTGCGGCGTGCGGCTGTCCGGCCACGACGTCTATCTCAACGTCGCCGGCGGCCTGCGCATCCAGGAACCGGCCGCCGACATGGCGGCCGCGGCCGCGCTCGTCTCCTCGCTGGCCAATGCGCCCCTGCCCGCGGACGCGGTCTATTTCGGGGAGGTGTCGCTGTCGGGCGCGATCCGCCCGGTATCCCAGTGCGCGGCGCGCCTGAAGGAAGCCGCCAAGCTCGGCTTCACGAAAGCCTTCATTCCGGAGGCCGGCCGGCCCGACGTCCCGGCGGACGGCCAGCCGGCGGTTGCCGCCATCGGCACGCTGGCCGCGCTCGTCGCCGAGGTCGCTGCGCGCGGCGCCGCACGCGCGCCCCGCCTGGTGAAGGATGATGATTCGTAAAGCATTTTTCGCCATAGAGGGGGTCGCGGCCGCCCGTGAAAGACGCGTGACGGGGCGGAATGGGGCCGCTATACAGGCGCGCGTCCGACTAAAGCCCGGCCCGATCCCGTAACGACTGCGCCCCGTCATGCCGATCACGATTCTCGACATCATCCTTTTGGCCGTGATGCTGATTTCCGGGCTGCTCGCCATGATCCGCGGGTTCATGCGCGAAATCCTGTCGATTGCGGCCTGGGCGACGGCGGCGATCGCCACGCTTTATTTCTATCCGCAGCTCTCCCCGATGGCGTCGCAATATTTCAACAGCGACATCGTCGGCAAGGTCGTGGTCATTGCCGGCGTCTTTCTGGGCACGCTCATCATCGTGTCGGTTTTGACCATCCGGCTGTCCGATCTCATTCTCGACAGCCGAATCGGTGCGCTCGACCGCACCCTCGGATTCCTGTTCGGGCTCGGCCGCGGCCTGATCATCGTGGTTGTCGCCTTCCTGTTCTTCGACTGGCTGGTGCCGCAAAAATCCCAGCCGACGTGGATTTCCGGTGCAAAATCCAAGGTCGTGCTGACCAGCACCGGCGATTGGCTGAAGGCGCTGTTGCCTGACGACCCCGAAAACACCATCTTGAAGCGGTTGAAGCGGCCGCGGCCGGAAGACGGCGAGGAGCCCGGTTCCGAGCCGCGGGCACCCGGCCAGCGCTCCGACGCCGGACGCGGCGAGACCGAGGGCTATGTACGGTCCGACCGCGCCGGAATGCGAAAGCTGATCGAAGGCCGGGCGGCGCAGGCGCGATAGGGCGCCACAGGAGGGCCGATTGGACGAACTGACGACCGCCTCCCCCGCCCGCGATCTGCCGGCGCCTGACGACGGCGACCGTCTGCGCGAGGAATGCGGCGTCTTCGGAATCTTCGGCCACCGCGATGCCGCCGCCATCACGGCGCTCGGCCTGCACGCGCTCCAGCATCGCGGCCAGGAAGCCGCCGGCATCGTTTCCTTCGACGGCAAGCGCTTCCATTCCGAGCGGCGGCTGGGGCTCGTCGGCGACCATTTTTCCCGGCGCGAAGTCATCGATCGCCTGCCCGGCATGAGCGCGGCCGGCCATGTGCGCTATTCCACGACCGGCGAGACGCTCCTGCGCAACGTGCAGCCGCTGTTCGCCGAACTCGACCCGTTCGGGCTCGCCATCGGCCATAACGGCAATCTGACCAACGGGCTGACGCTGCGCGACGAGCTGGTGCGCGACGGCGCCATCATGCAGTCGACCACCGACACCGAGGTGATCCTGCATCTGGTCGCCCGCTCGCACAAGCCGCGCTTCGTCGACCGTTTCATCGACGGCTTGCGCGCGCTCGAAGGCGCCTATTCGTTCGTCGGGCTGACCAACAAGAAACTGTTCGGAGCACGCGATCCGCTCGGCATCCGGCCGCTGGTCATGGGCGTGCTCGACGGCGCGCCCATCCTCGCTTCGGAGACCTGCGCGCTCGACATCATCGGCGCCAAATATGTGCGCGACATCGAGAATGGCGAAGTCGTCATTTTCGACGACAAGGGCCAGCACAGCCACAAGCCGTTCCCGCCGATGGCGCCGCGGCCGTGCATCTTCGAATACATCTATTTCGCGCGCCCGGATTCCATCGTCGGCGGCCGCCCGGTCTATGAGGTGCGCAAGGCGATGGGCGCGCGGCTCGCCGCCGAGGCGCCGGCCGAAGCCGACGTGATCGTGCCGGTGCCCGATTCCGGCGTGCCCGCGGCGCTCGGCTACGCGCAGACCTCCGGCATTCCCTTCGATCTCGGCATCATCCGCAATCACTATGTCGGGCGCACCTTCATCGAGCCCACGCAGCAGATCCGCGCGCTCGGCGTGCGCCTCAAGCACAGCGCCAACCGCGCGGTCGTGTCGGGCAAGCGCATCGTCCTGATCGACGATTCGATCGTGCGCGGCACGACCTCGACCAAGATCGTGCAGATGATGCGCGAGGCCGGCGCCAAGGAAGTCCATTTCCGCATCGCCTCGCCCCCGATCGCGCACCCGGACTATTACGGCATCGACACGCCCGACCGCGACAAGCTGCTCGCCGCCACGCACAGTCTGGAGGAAATGCGCAAATTCATCGGCGCGGATTCGCTCGCCTTCCTGTCGGTCGAGGGCATCTACAGGGCGATGGGCCACGAGCGCCGCGATCCCGTGCGCCCGCAATTCACCGACCATTGCTTCACCGGCGACTATCCCACCCCGCTTACCGACCAGTCCGTCAAGGCGCACGCGCCGCGGCAATTGTCGCTGCTCGCCGAGGCGAGCTGACTGACGCTTGACCCGCCTCAATCCTCATGCTGAGGAGCCGCGCACCGTTGTCGGGTTTATCCGGCACCGGTATTTCAACTAGCGGTCTGCTGAAAAACAGAACAACGTTCCCGGTCCGATTCCAGTTCGTTCACCTCGGGATTCGGTTATGTTCACGGTGAAAATGAGTTTTTCAGCACACTGCTAGAGCATGATCCCGAAAAGTGGGAACCGGTTTTCGGATAAGATCATGCTCATTCAATAAGCTAAAGCGGGATGACGATTCAGAGAAAAGTCATCCCGCTTTAAGGCAGACGGAAACCGGCCGGCCCGTCGCAAAAAACGGTTTTCGTCGCTTTTTCAGATCCGCGAGAAAGACATCATGCTGAAAGGCAAATCCGCGCTTGTCACCGGCTCGACCAGCGGCATCGGA
>WBUW01000382.1 GCA_008933495.1 Pseudorhodoplanes sp. | reverse complement strand
GAGCGGAAACACCGGAATGATCCAGTGCTGCGGCAGCGCCATCAGCGCGAGCCATTGATCGCCCGTCGCGCGCTCCGGACTGCGCGACCAGGAGAGCAGCACGGCATCGACGAATGCGTCCGGTCCGAGCCGATAAAGCAAAGCGCGCATCGCACGATCGGCGCCGGGCGAAACCGCGCGCCAATGCGCCGCCATCAGCGCAAGCCGGTTCTGCTCGGCATTGGACAGCCGCAGCCGCTCGCCAAGGCGGACGGCGTCTTCCTCGACCTGCACCGCCAGCGCGCCGAGATGGCGCACGGCGTCGGGCGCCAGGCCGGCCGTGCGTTCGCACTGCCCGACGGCGGCGAAACTCGACAGCAGCGGCAGCCCGCCGAGCACCGTCACCAGCAGCCCGGTTTCCGCCATCACCGCAAGCGTGGCGACCGCCTGCGGCGCCGGCATCAGCTTGAGCAGTTCGACCCGCACGCGTTCGCGCGACAGCGTCGCAAGGCCCGCCCGCCCGGCGATACAGGCGGCAAGACCCGCCGGATCGAGCGCGCCCTCGCCATAGGCGGCATGGAAGCGGAAAAAGCGCAGGATGCGCAGATAGTCCTCGGCGATGCGCGCGCGCGGATCGCCGATGAAGCGGACGCGGCGGGCTTTCAGGTCGTCGAGACCGCCGACATAGTCGTGCACGCGGCCGTCGCGCGACGCAAACAGCGCGTTCATGGTGAAGTCGCGCCGCTCGGCATCTTTCTTCCAGTCGCGTCCGAACACGACGCGCGCCTTGCGGCCGAACGTCTCGACGTCCTCGCGCAAGGTGGTGACTTCGAACGGGCGGCCCTCGATCACGACCGTGATCGTGCCGTGCGCAATGCCGGTAGGCACCGCCCGAAATCCGGCCGCCTGCGTGCGGCGCGTCACTTCCTCGGGCCGCGCAGTGGTGGCGACATCGATGTCGCCGATCGGCTCCCCGAGCAGGACATTGCGCACCGCGCCGCCGACCACGCGCGCCTCCTCGCCGGTGCAATCAAGCACCGCCAGCAGCCGGGCCAGCGGCCCCTGCTCCAGCCACGGAATGCGGTCGAGGCGCATGGTGTCAGTGCGCCCGGCCGGGAATGAATTTGCCGTCCTCGATGTGCGCCGGCTCGTAGGTCGAGCCGGGCGGCGCACCGGAGAATTCGGCGAGCAGAACGAAGCTCGCGATCAGGATCGCCACCGCCGCAACCGTCAGCCAGACCAGCCGCGGCATCGGCCACGACGCGCGGTCGAGCAGGTCCGCGCGCGTCAGCACGAGATAGCCCGCATAGAGGGCGAACGGAATCAGGAACAGGCCGAGCTCGGTGAGGATCTGGCGGATCATTCGCTGAACAACCTTTCGTGCAGATTGCGCAGGATGCCGGCGGTCACGCCCCAAATATATCGCTCGCCGAAGCGGACGGCATAATAGGTGCGCGTCATGCCCTGCCATTCGCGGCTGTGGATTTCGAGATTGGTCTTCTCCATCAGGAAGCCGAGCGGCACCTCGAACGTGTCCTCGACCTCCTGCGGGTTGAGGGTGAGCGAAAAGCCGGGCGCGACGCGCGCCAACACCGGCACGATCCGGTAGCCGAGCGTGGTCATGTAGAGGTCGAGATAGCCGGCCGGTTCGACCAGCGCCGGATCGAGACCGATCTCCTCCTGCGCCTCGCGCAGCGCCGCCGCCAGCGGCGAAGCGTCGGTGCGGTCGATCTTGCCGCCCGGAAAGGCGATCTGCCCGGCATGGTCGGGCAGATGGACGGCGCGCTGGGTCAGAAGCACCATGGGCTCCGCGCGCTCGACCACCGGGATCAGCACCGCCGCCGGCTTGATCGGCCGCACCCTGGCGATCGCTTCTATCACCGGGTCGGGATTGTGATCGCCGCGCGCGGGCAGGAAATCGGGGTCGGTCAGCCCGCGCGGAATGTCGAGCGTGAGGCGGCGCCGCGCGCGCACGAAAAAGTCCACGCTGCCCAGCCGCGCATCGGCGAGCGAATCGTCGGCACCCATCACACAAGATCCTTCAGGCTGTCGGCCGGCGCCATCGCGAAAAATTCCGTTCCCGAAGCGACCCCGAACATGCGTTGTCCGTCCAGATCGCGTTGCTCCCCGCGCGCCACAAGCTCATAGAAGACCGGGCGCACGACCTTCGCCCACAGCCCGCGCCGGACATGCAGATAGGGCGTCAGGCCGCCGGTAGCGGGCTGCGGATCGAAACGCAAGCCATGATCTGCGTCGCATGCAACCCAGTCATCCACATTGGTGCGAAAGTGCAGGACGTCGCCGGTCGCGGCCGGCTGCACCTGCAATTCGACCGCCAGGAAGGGCGCATCCTCGACCACGATGCCGGCCTTTTCCACCGGCGTGACGAGGAAATAGCGGTCGCCCTCGCGCTTGAGGACGGAGGCGAAAAGCCTCACCAGCGCCGGCCGCCCGATCGGCGTGCCCTGATAGAACCAGGTTCCGTCGGCGGCGATGCGCATGTCGAGATCGCCGCAAAACGGGGGATTCCAGAGATGGACCGGCGGCGGCCCCTTGTCGGCACGCGCGAGCGCGCCCGCAAGCCCCTCCAGTCCCGGCTCGTTTCGCCTTTGGTTCGCCATGGTTTGCCGCAAGCCTGTCTGCGTCCGGGCGAAGGTGCCCTCCCATAAACGTGAATGACCGACCCTGTTCTCCGCCCAAAATAGCGTAAGCTGCGGCCATCCATGGAGTCGGCAATGGATGGAATCCGGCGCGTCTAGCGCGGTTACCTGGCGCGGTTACTTGGCTCCGTTACCTGGCGCAGTTGTTGCATCCTTATACGCCGATCCGGCGCGCGCGGCGCGGCGCGCACCCTGAACCCGAAATGGGCGAACCGCCCGGGAGACTGACATGGCCAATGCAACCGGCGAGGGCATCGAGAAGCTCGAGGACATGATCGTCCGCGCCGCCGAAAGCACGGCCGCCCATGTGCGCAACGCGCGCGCTGCAGTGGGAACCGTCATTTTCGGGCAGGAGCCCGTGGTCGAGCAGGCGCTCATCACCATCCTGTCCGGCGGCCATGCGCTTCTGGTCGGCGTGCCCGGCCTCGCCAAGACCAAGCTCGTGGAGACCATGGGGATCGTGCTCGGCCTCGATGCCCGCCGCATCCAGTTCACGCCCGACTTGATGCCCTCCGACATTCTCGGCTCCGAAGTGCTGGAGGAAAGCCCGGCCGGCAAGCGCAGCTTCCGCTTCATCCCCGGCCCGGTCTTCGCCCAGCTCCTGATGGCCGACGAGATCAACCGCGCCAGCCCGCGCACGCAGTCGGCGCTGCTGCAGGCCATGCAGGAGCAGCACATCACCGTCGCCGGCACGCGCCACGACGTCCCCAGGCCGTTCCATGTGCTGGCGACCCAGAACCCGCTCGAACAGGAAGGCACCTATCCGCTGCCGGAAGCCCAGCTCGACCGCTTCATCATGCAGATCGACGTGCACTATCCCGATCTGGAGGCCGAACGGCGGATGCTGTTCGACACCACCGGCGCCGAGGAAAGCAAGCCCAAGCCGGCCATGACCGCCGATGAACTGATCGCCGCGCAGCGGCTCGTGCGCCGCCTGCCGGTCGGCGAATCCGTGGTCGAGGCGATCCTCACGCTGGTGCGCTCGGCGCGTCCGGGCGCCGCCGACAGCCCGGCCGCCAAACTG
>WBUW01000381.1 GCA_008933495.1 Pseudorhodoplanes sp. | reverse complement strand
GGCGGCGACATTCGCGGTCGCCTTTACCGCACCCTTCACCGGGGTCATCGCCGATGTGGTCGGGCGCAAGCGCGTGATTGCGGCTGCGCTCGCCGCCCTTGTCATTCCGACGATCATGATCGCGTTCGTGTCCAGCCTCGAAGCGCTCGTGTTCTGGCGGTTCGTGCAGGGCCTCGCCTTGCCGCCGATCTTTGCCGTCACCGTCGCCTATATCGGCGGCGAATGGCCGGCCGACGAGGCGACCGGGGTGACCGGCCTTTACACGGCGGCGGCCGGCCTCGGCGGGTTTCTCGGGCGGCTGCTCACCGGATTGCTGGCGGAGCCAATCGGCTGGCGCAACGCGTTTCTCCTCGATGCCGGACTGACCGCCTTGTGCGCGTTCGGCGTGATCACGCTGTTGCCGCGCGAAAGACGGTTCGTGCGCGCGACCAACCTTCTGGCATCGCTGTGGCAAATGCTCGCGCACCTGCGCAACCCGCACCTGCTCGCGACCTTTGCGGTCGGGTTTGGCGTTCTGTTCAATTTCATCGCCATTTTCACCTTCGTCAGCTTCCACCTCGCCGCGCCGCCCTACAATCTGTCGGCGGCCGCGCTCGGCCTGATCTTCACGGTCTATCTCCTGGGCACGGTGACGACGCCGCTGGTCGGGCGGGCGGTGGTGCACTTCGGACGCCGCCGGTTCGCGATCGGCGCAATCGCGCTGTGGGCGGCCGGTGTCCTGGCGACGCTCGTGCCGTCATTGCCGGTCGTCATCGCCGCGCTTGCGCTGGCGGCGGCCAGCGGTTTCTTCGTGCAGGCCTGCGCGCAAAGCTATGTCGCCACGCGCGCGCAGGCCGGGATTTCCTCCGCCATCGGGCTCTATGTCACCGCCTTCTATATCGGCGGCAGCGCGGGCGCGGTCGTGCCTGGTCTGGGCTGGCAGTCCGGCGGCTGGCCGGCGACGGTCGCGTTCGTGCTTGCGATGCAGGCCGTGATGGCACTGGTCGTCTGGCTGGCCTGGCCGCAGGAGCGCCGATAACAGCGCGGACGGCGGGGAGGCGCGCATGCGCCCGGCATCGCCGGCCATGTCGGGTTTCGCAGTTCTTGCGCTGAGCGCATCGGCCGCGCCGGCGCAGGAGAAAATGAGCGCTTTGTTCGAGCATGACCTTTTCCGAAAGCCGCTTCACACTTTTCGGGATCATGCTCAAGGCCGGCCGGGATCGCACACTCTCAGCACATGGTGGACCAGGCCGGCGGACGCCGGATGAGCCACGGCCCGTAAACGGCGGCAAATCCGCCAAAGGCCGCGATCCATAGCGTGGCGGCAAGGTAGAGGATGGTCACCTCGCTACTGAACGCGGACGCGATTCGCAGCACGGCCGCGCCGAACGCCAGCAGATAGACCGCCTGCGTCATCGGCGTCGCCGCAAGCGCGCGGCCGGTATGACCGAGACTGGCGCGCGTCATCACCGCAAGCGTCATCAGCCCGACGGCGCCTGCGGTCCAGGCGTGCAGGCCCGCGCTTGCGGGAACAGCGTCCGGCCGCAGGCCCGACAGGCCGGTAAGCAGAAAGCCCAGCGGCACGAACGCATAGCCGACATGCAGCACGAGCACGAGACGGTCGGCGAACGTGCGGTCACCGGCCCAGCGCGCGAGCCGGACAGCCTGCATGAGGCCGGCGGCGAGCAGAACGAAAGGCGTCGCGGCGAACGCGGGCACGGCGACCCAGAGTGCAAGCGCAAGCGCCGAAACCGCGATGCAGGCCGCATCGTAGCGGCTGAACGGCTGCGGCAAGCGCCCGGGATTGGCCCGTACCAGCCAGTTGCGCGTGAAGCTCGGCACGATGCGTCCGCCGATCAGCGTAATCAGCAGAATGATGGCGGCGATGCCCAGATGCAGCCCGTAGCTCGAGGTTCCGGCGCGGATCACTTCGACATGAAAGACGATATTGCCGGCGATCAGCACGCCGAGCACGCCGAGCACGCGCAGATTGCGCCAGTTGCGGCCGGCGACGATTTCCCGCAGCGCGACGAGCGCCAGCATGACCAGGAAGGCGGTATCGATGGCGGCCGCAACGCCAAGTCCGATGCTGGCCGAGCAGAGCATGGCGATCCGCCCGGCGAGCCAGAGGGCGGCGAGCGCGGCCAGCGGCAGGCCGCACACCGGCAGGCGGCCGGTCCAGTTTGGAATCGCTGTCAGGAGGAAGCCTGCGATCACGGCGCCACCATAGCCGTAGATCATCTCGTGGCCGTGCCAGTCGAGCGAGGCATGTGCGGTCGGCACCGCAAAGGCACCGACATATTGCGGAATCCAGAGGAGGATCGACAGCGCGGCCCACGCCGCACCCCCGAGGAAAAACGGGCGGAACCCGTAAGAGAACAGCGCCGGACCACAATATTCGCGTCGCCGCGCGAGCGCCGCAGGTGCCGTTGACATCGGTTAACCCCGTAATTTGTTCACGCCCCAAGGCAATATCCTCACCCCTCTCCCAGGCTGCCTTGATTTCTATCATTCGCTCCCCCGTGCGAAGGAGACGCGGAGTGGTAACAAAACGCCTCCGGCGGGTCGACAATAACGAACGCGGAGCCGCCCAAACCGGTTCCGGGACGGGCTTCTCTCGGCGCAACGCGACAAAATGCGCCGAACGACAAGCCGGCCTGGCGTCGCGCATCGCTGACCCGCCGGAGCCGCCGAAACCGACGTTGATAGAGGTCAATGCACGGACGCCCGCAACGCCGCAGCTAAGCGTCAATAGCCTCTTTGACGCGCACTCTCAGCGGCAGCTTGGTCATGCTTGATACTTCAAACAAGGCATCAGACAAATCACCGGCGAGCGCTGCGTCGTCCGGCGGCGCCGACATCGAGGCGATCCTCGGCCTTGGCAAGCATGCGCGGCCGAGTTTTCTGCAATGGCGCAGACCGATCTGGGTTGCGGTTGCGATCGTGGCCGGTATCGGGCTTTACGCGGCGTGGTCGATGTCCGCCACCCGGGCGGTGACGACTTATGCGACGGAACCGATAACCCGCGGCAACCTCACGGTCATCGTGACGTCCACCGGTTCCGCGCAGCCGATCACCCAGGTCAATATTTCCAGCGAGCTCTCCGGCACCATCCGCAAAGTTCACGTGGACTATAATAGCCCGGTGAAAGTCGGTCAGCCTCTTGCCGATCTCGACACCGACAAGCTGAAAGCCACCATCGAAAACGTACGCGCCAAGCTCGAGGCCGCGAAGGCGAAGGTCGCGGACGCGGCGGCGACGATCGAGGAAAAGCGCGGACAATACGAACGCAAGAAAGCACTCGCCGGCAAGGAAATCGCATCGGCACAGGATCTCGACCTCGCCAAGGCCGCCTATGATCGGGCGCTCGCGTCGCATGCGAGCGCCCTCGCCGATGTCAAGGTGGCCGAGGCGGACCTGCGGCTGAACGAGATCAATCTTGTCAAGGCTTGCATCTGTTCGCCGATCAACGGCGTCGTTCTGACGCGCAATGTCGATCCCGGCCAGATCGTGGCTTCCTCGTTGCAGGCGCCGGTGCTGTTCGTCATCGCCGAGGACCTGCGGCACATGGAACTGCGGGTCGATGTCGACGAAGCCGATGTCGGCAAGATCAAGATCGGTCAGACGGCGACATTCAGCGTCGACGCCTATCCCGACCGCAAGTTCCCCGCCGTGATCAAGGAC
>WBUW01000380.1 GCA_008933495.1 Pseudorhodoplanes sp. | reverse complement strand
AACCACCTCGGCGTCGGCCGTAGGCCGCCCGTGCGCGTCGTTGAGCACAAGCGGCGGCAGCATTTCGGTCTCGGCCGCGCCCGAGGCTCCGTTCTTGACGGCGTTGGCAAGGATCCGGATCGGCGCTTCGCCGGCGCGGCCGTGAACGAGACGAAGTGCCGGCCGCCGGAAATCCGTCGCGAGTGCCGCACACAGCCGCTCGGCGCCGTCGGCACGCCAGATCACCGTCACCGTTCCCCCCGCGTGCAACAGCCAGGATGCGTTCTGCAGCCAGGTCTCCAGCAATGCGCGTGAGCCGGCATGCGCGCGCTGCCGCAGCGGGTCGGGGGACGGCGGGCCGCCGGCGGTTTCGAACGGAGGATTCATCAGCACATGATCGACCGCGCGGGCGACAAGTCCGAGCGCGGCCAGGTCGCCGGACGCATCGGCTGTCACGACGCGCGTGCGCCCGCCAAACCCGTTACGCGCGGCATTCTCGCTCGCCAGCGCGGCCAGCATCGGCTCGGTCTCGATCATCGTCAGATGCAGATCCGGCACGCGCGCCATGAGCGCGAGCCCGGCGGCGCCGACCCCGCTGCCAAGCTCCACGACCCGCTCGCCGGCCCGGGCCGGAACCGACGCGGCAAGCAGGATGGCGTCATGGCCGAAGCGGTGGCCGCGACGGGGCTGCAACAGCTTCAGGCGGCCGGCGAGCGCGGCGTCGTCGGTCAAAGGCTCGCCGTCAGGTCGCATCGGGCCGCAACTCGTGTGCGAGGCCGGCGTCGCGCAGGAGGTCGCGCGCGCGCCGTTCGTCCGCCTCGGCGACCAGCACCCGGCGCGGCAGGATGCCGAGCGAACCTTCGATCACGCTCATGTTCCGGTCGAGCACGAGATGATGGATGCCGGCACCGCGAAGCAAGGCCTCGACCGCCGAGATCAGGACCGCATCGTTGGTGCGCACGATTTCCCGCATGGCCGCTCAAGCCCGTGACGTCTTGCGCCGTTCTTCGAGGCCGCGCTGCGCCAGATAGGCGAGCAGCTTCACCTCGCGCCGTCCGCGCGTCACGGTGTCGAGGATCAAGCCCGCCGCAATGGCGAGGAAGGCCGCAAGCATCATGCCGGTTGCCAGCACGGCGGTCGGCAGGCGCGGGACGAGGCCGATCTCGAGATAGGTCACGATCACGGGCGTGGCGAGACCGATTGAGGAGATGGCGAGGAAGGCGGCGATCCCGGAGAAGAAGTTCAGCGGGCGCTCCGACCGGTAAAGCCGCATGATGGTCCACAGGATCCGGAAGCCGTCGCGCCAGGTATTGAGCTTGGATTGGGAGCCGGTCGGCCGCGCGTAATAAGGCGTCTGGATTTCGCCGACCGGCAGATCGAGTTCGAGGGCGTGCACCGTCAGCTCGGTCTCGATCTCGAAGCCGCCGGACAGAACCGGGAACGATTTCACGAAGCGGCGCGAAAACACGCGATAGCCGGAAAGGATGTCGGTGAAGCGGCTGTCGAAGACGGATGCCACGAAGCTCGTCAGCAGCCGGTTTCCCGCGCGATGGCCGCGGCGGTAGGCCGCTTCCTCCCGGCTGATACGGGCGGCGACCACCATGTCGCGGTTGTGCCCGATCAGGTCGGAAATCATCGCGGGCGCGCTCAGCGCGTCGTAAGTGGCGTCGCCGTCCACGAGCACATAAACATCGGCCTCGACGTCGGCGAACATGCGCCGCACGACATTGCCCTTGCCCTGCTTGGCTTCGCCGCGCACGATGGCGCCGGCCGCCCGGGCCGCGGCAACGGTGCCGTCGGTCGAGTTGTTGTCGTAGACGTAGATCGCGGCAGCCGGCAGCGCCGCCCGGAAGCCGGCTATCACCTGGACGATGGCCGTTTCCTCATTGTAACACGGCACCAGCACGGCGATGCGAAGGGGATCTTGCGGCTTGGTCCCGGACCGGCCGGCCAGTTCTGTCTCGCTTCGCATGGCCCCTCCCGCGTACGGCCGTTTTGGCCTTGCGGCATCCGATACACTTGCCGCATTAGCATAGCGTTTCTATGCTCGCGCGTCCTTTACCGGGAGAGAATTCTTGGCCGTCGTCCTTCCTTTCGAAAGCCAGCCGCACGCCACGATCGAAAAGCTCGTGGCATTGGTCGCCGCCGACATGGAGCGCGTGAATGCCGCCATCCTGGCGCGGACCGGCTCGCAGGTCACGATGATCCCCGAAGTCGCCAATCACCTGATTTCCTCGGGCGGCAAGCGCCTGCGGCCGATGCTGACCATCGCCATGGCCACGCTCGCGGACTATGCCGGCGACGGGCATATCAGGCTCGCCGCCGCCGTGGAGTTCATGCATACCGCGACGCTACTGCACGACGACGTCGTGGACGAGAGCGAGATGCGCCGCGGCAAGCTGGCCGCGCGCATGCTGTGGGGCAACGAGGCGAGTGTTCTGGTCGGCGACTTTCTGCTCGGGCAGGCCTTCCGCATGATGGTGGAGGTCGGCAATCTGCGCGCGCTGGAGATTCTCTCCAATGCCGCCGCCGTCATTGCCGAAGGCGAGGTGATGCAGCTCGCCGCCGCCAAGAACACGGCAACCACCGAGGACGAGTATCTGACGGTCATTCGCGGCAAGACGGCGGAACTGTTCGCGGCTGCCTGCGAAGTGGGGCCGGTGCTGGCCGGCCGTGCCAAGGCCGACCTTGCCGCCTGCCGCTCCTACGGGATGAATCTTGGAATTGCGTTCCAGCTTGTCGACGACGCGCTCGATTACGGCGGCAAGTCCGCCAAGCTCGGCAAGAATGTCGGCGACGATTTCCGCGAGGGCAAGATCACGCTGCCGGTGGTCTTGAGCTTCCGCCGCGGTTCGCCCGAGGAGCGTTCGTTCTGGACGCGCGTGCTTGAGCAGGGCGAGGCGACCGACAGCGATCTCGAATACGCCATTGCGCTGATGAACCGGCATCGCGCGATCGAGGATACCGTCAAGCGCGCCCAGCACTATGGCGCAATCGCCAAGGATGCGCTGGCGCTGTTCCCGTCCTCGCCGGTCAAGAGCGCCCTGGAAGAGACCGTCGATTTCTGCATCGCCCGCGTTTATTGAAGCGCGCGCCGCGTCCGTTTCACCACGGGCCGCCGAGGACGCTCGGGCAAATCCACCAGGCGGGATGGCGGGCCTGCAAGGCTTCGGCTGCGGCCTGCGCATGGGCAGCGTCGAACAGGCCAAAGCAGGTCGCCCCCGATCCCGACATGCGGGCAAGCCGGCATCCGTCCTGCGCGCGCAGCGCCTCGAGCACGTCCGCGATTGCCGGATACAGCGAGATTGCGGGCGCTTCGAGATCGTTGCCGTACCGGTTCAGGTAGGACATCAGCGTTCGTTCGTTCGCAAGATCGATGGCGATATCGCCGGTTTCCAACGGCGCTGTCGAAGCGGCGCGGTCGAACGCGGCGAACACCGCGGCGGTCGGCGTCGCGACGCCCGGATTGACCAGCACGCAGGGCAGCGGCGGAAGCGGCAGCGGTGCCGAAAGGATGTTGCCGGCTCCGCGCATGATGCGCGCGCGCGGATCGAGACAGACTGCGACGTCGGCGCCGGTCGCGCGTGCGGCCGCGAACACGTCGGGATTGTCCGGTGGCAGCGCGTTGAGGTCTGCGAGGAGCCGCAGCGCGGCGGCCGCGTCCGACGAGCCGCCGCCGAGGCCGGCCGCTGCCGGCAGATTCTTGG
>WBUW01000379.1 GCA_008933495.1 Pseudorhodoplanes sp. | reverse complement strand
CCGTGCTCGGCATGGGCAACGGGGCCGTGCGCATCAGTGGCGTGATGCGGCGTGGGGCCGATCCGGTGGCCATGCTGCTGCGGCAATTGACGCGGCAGCTTGCGCCCGGCGAGCGCTATCGCTTCGCCGTCGCCCACTTCGACATGGCGGAGGCCGCCGCGAGACTCGGCTCCGCCCTGCGGGAGAGGCTTGCGGACCATGCCGGCGTGTTCGTCAGCGAACTCGGCGCCGCAGCGAGCGTGCACAGCGGTCCGCGCACCATTGCCGCCGCCGTGCAGGCTTACCGCGCGCCAACGGCGTCGCAATAGCCACCATGACCACGTACGCGGCGGCGCTCCTCGCCCACATCCTCATCGTGGTGTTCCTGCTCGGCGTCGAACCCGGCCGCCTCTATCTCGTGCGCCTCGCCGCGGCCGAAGCGACCCCGGTGCCGACGCGACTCGCCGCAGCCCGTGCCGCGCGCTGGCTCGGCGCGATCGGGAACACCGCTCTCGTCCTGATCCTGCCCGCCGGGGTGAGTCTCGGTGCCGCGCTTGGCGTGTTCCGCATCATGGGGCCGGTATGGCTCGCCGCCACCTGGGTTGTCACGGCCGCCTGGCTGGCACTGTCGGTCGCGGCCGACCGCGCCGCAGGCCGGCCCGGCGGCGGCGCCTGGCTCAACGGCAGCCCGCTGCGCGCGACCGCCGGCAGCGCATTGCAGGGCGCCCGCATTGCCGGCCCGCAGCGCTATCTCGACCGGCTGGCGCAGGTGGCGCCGGAGATCGTGCGGGTGCCCAAAATCCACTCGCTGGCGCTGCGGCTCGCCCGCGTCGCCCAGGGACAGATCGATGCCGGCCTGGCCTCCGTCCATGCCCATGACTGGGACCTTGCGGCGGCCGATCTTTTGGTGCACGAAGCCGGCGGCGTCATGACCGATGCGTCCGGGAAAGCGCTGGTCTACAATTTGCATAACCCGATGCATGGAGCGCTGATCGCGGCCGGCCGCGACCGGCATCAGGCCGTGCTCGCACTCGTGCGCGATTCCTGGACGCATCTGGCATGATTTGCCGCGCGGCCATGGAACAGACACCAACCCGGTATTGAGGAACGTCGCGGAACCGACCATGGCGGAAACCTATTCTTCGAAGCAGCTTCTGCATCTGGTCTTCGGCGGTGAGCTGGCCGAGCTCGGCGCGGTCGAATTCAGGGACCTTTCGAAGCTCGACATCGTTGGAATCTATCCAAATTACGCGACCGCCTATAACGCCTGGAAGGCCAAGGCCCAGCAGACCGTCGACAATGCGCAGACGCGCTACTTCATCGTGCACCTGCACCGGCTGCTCGACCCGGACGCCGCGCCGCCGAAGCCGCGCTGAGCCAGACCCGGCCTCCCGTCATGCTCAATTCCCGACGGATCGCACGCTCCCGCTTTGTCCAGAACGCTGTCGGCATCCTCGCCGCCGAGTACCTCCGTCTGGTATATTATACCAGTCGGCTCGTCACCGAGCCGGCCGACATCTACGAGCGCGTGGTCCCCGATCTCCCCGTCATCCTGGCCATGTGGCATGGGCAACATTTCATGGCGCCGTTCATCAAGAAGCCCGAGCACCGCGCCAAGACGCTCATCTCGCGCCATCGCGACGGCGAAATGAATGCGGTCGCCGCCGCGTGGCTCGGCGTGGAAACGATTCGCGGCTCCGGCGATCACGGCGGTGAATTTCATCGCAAGGGCGGCGTCAGCGCCTATCGCGAAATGTTGCAGGCGCTCGCCGACGGCTACAGCGTCGCCCTGACGGCCGACGTGCCGAAGGTCTCGCGCGTGGCGGGGCCGGGAATCATCCGGCTGGCGCGCGATTCCGGCCGGCCGATCTACCCGGTCGCGATCGCCTCGAGTCGCCGCTACCAGATGGGCAACTGGGACCGTTCGACCATCAATCTGCCGTTCAGCAAGCTGGTCGGCGTCGTCGGGACCCCGATCCGGGTCGCCGCCGACGTTGACGAGGCGGGCCTTGAAGATGCGCGGCGCGCGCTTGAAACAACGCTGAACGAGACCACCGCCCGCGCCTATGCCATCGCGGACGGAGCCGGCTAATCCGATGGCCGCGCCCAAACGAATGCCGCTGACTTTGCGCGCCTATCGTCTGGTTTCCGCGGCGATGACTCCTCTCGTACCTGCGCTGCTCGCCTACCGCGTGCGGCGGGGGAAAGAGCAGCCCGGACGCCTGACCGAGCGGCGCGGCCTGTCGCGACTGGTCCGGCCGGACGGGCCGCTCATCTGGCTGCATGGCGCCAGCGTCGGCGAGCTGTTGTCGCTGTTTCCGCTGATCGACCGATTGCACGCGCAAGGTTTCTGCATCCTGGTGACGTCCGGCACCGTGACCTCGGCCAATCTGGCGCGCGAGCGCCTGCCGCAGGATGTCATTCACCAATTCATTCCCGTCGACACGCCGCGCTTCGTCGCCCAGTTTCTCGACCGCTGGCAACCCGATCTTGGCCTGTTCGCCGAGTCCGACATCTGGCCGAACCTGATCATGGCCAGCGCCAAGCGGCGCATTCCGCTGATCATCATCAACGGTCGCGTCTCCGAACGCTCGTTCAAGCGCTGGCGTGCGTTCCAGGGAACCGCCAAGGCGCTGTTGAACCGATTCGAACTTTGTCTCACGCAGTCGGGCCTCGATGCGCACCGTTTCACCGAGCTCGGCGCGCCTCAGGTCGAGATCACGGGAAACCTGAAGCTCGATGTGGCTGCCCCGCCGATCGATCAGGAAAGGATGCAGATGCTGCGTGCGGCGATCGGCGACCGGCCGGTGCTTACCGCGGCATCGACCCATGCCGGCGAGGAAATCGCCCTCATCGACGTTCACCGGCGCCTGCGAACGGCGTTTCCCGGGTTGCTCACCATGATCGCACCGCGCCATCCGCACCGGGGACGCGAGATCTACGCCTTGGCCGAACGCGCGGGCCAGGCTCCCGCGCTGCGTTCGCAGCGCCAGCTCCCCGACCGGCATACGCAAATCTACGTCGCCGACACGATGGGCGAACTCGGCATCCTTTACTGGCTCTCGCCGATTGTGTTTGTGGGCGGCTCGCTGGTCGAGCATGGCGGACAGAACCCGATCGAAGCCGTCAAGCTCGGCGCGTGCATCCTGCACGGGCCGCATGTGGGAAACTTCGCCGAAGTATATACCGCGCTCGATGCCGCACGCGGCGCGACCGAAGTCGCCGACCCGGAAGAGCTGGTCGCGACCGTCGCGCGGTTGCTGCGGGACGGAGCGGCCCGCAAGGCCATGATCGATTCCGGGCAAAAGACCGTGTCGCGCCTGAGCGGCGCGCTCGACCGGACCCTGGCGGCGATCGAGCCGTATCTGATGCAGTTGCGGCTGGAACATCATCTGACCAATGCGTGAGCCCTCCTTCTGGTGGCAGGAGCCCGGGCTCGCTGCATGGGTCTTATCGCCGGCCGGATTCGTCTATGGCGCGGTTGCCGGCCGCCGCATGCAAAAGGCGGGAACACCGGCCGGCATTCCGGTCGTCTGTGTGGGAAATTTCACCCTTGGCGGGACCGGCAAGACGCCGGCCGCGCTCGCCATCGCCGATATCCTGATGGCGGCGGGCGAGCACCCTTACTTCCTGACCCGCGGCTATGGCGGAACGCGCCCCGGCCCGCTTGAAGTCGAGCCCGCCCGGCATCGCGCTAGCGACACCGGCGACGAGCCATTGCTGCT
>WBUW01000378.1 GCA_008933495.1 Pseudorhodoplanes sp. | reverse complement strand
GCCAGGGGGCGGGGCGACACTTTCCTCCTTTGCTGCCTACGCGCTGGAGAAGAAGCTGTCGCGCGACCCGACCCGCTTCGGCCGTGGTGCCATCGAAGGGGTCGCTTCACCGGAAGCGGCGAACAATGCAGCGGCGCAAACTTCGTTCATTCCCCTGCTCACGCTCGGCCTGCCGACGAACGCCGTGATGGCGCTTCTGGTCGGAGCCTTCATCCTGCAGGGCATTCAGCCGGGCCCATTGATCATGGCGAAGCAGCCGGAACTGTTCTGGGGGCTCATCGTCAGCATGTGGATCGGAAATCTCTTTCTTGTCATTCTGAATCTCCCGCTTATCGGTCTCTGGGTGCGGCTGCTGCGGATTCCTTACGGATATCTGTATCCGGCGATACTTCTGCTGTGCGCGATCGGCGCCTACAGTCTGTCCAACAGTACCTTCGATGTTCTGCTGACGGCGATGTTTGGGTTGCTCGGCTACGGGTTCCTCAAGCTCGGCCTGGAACCGGCCCCGTTTCTCCTTGGCTTTGTCCTTGGCCCGATGATGGAGGAGAACTTCAGGCGGAGTCTGAACATGTCGCATGGCGATGTGACGGTTTTCGTGGAACGTCCCATAAGCCTGACATTTCTGATCCTGACCGTCGCGATGATGATTCCCGCCGTATTGCCCGCCATCCGGCGGCGGCGTGAACAGGTATTCCAGGAGAATGATTGATGGACCGCGTTTTGGTAACCGGCGGCGCATCGGGCATAGGCCGCGCCATTGTCGAACGGTTGAGCGCCGATGGGCTTACATGCGTGGCGATCGACCGCAATAAACCCAAGGGAAGCTTCCCCGGCGAGTGGATCGAGGCCAATGCGCTCGATGCCGACAGCATGGCAGCGGCTTTGCGATCCGCCTTGATGGCGGGCCCGATCACGCGCCTGATCAACAACGTTGGCGCGGTTCGGCCCGCCAGTCTTGAAGAGACAACCCTTGAGGATTTGGATGCCGTGGTTGCCGTCAATCTCCGCACGAGTCTGCAATGCGTGCAGGCGTTGCTGCCGGGAATGAAGCGTGCCGGATTCGGACGTATCGTCAATGTTTCGAGCCGGGCGGCACTCGGCAAGGAGCTGCGCAGCGCATATGCCGCATCGAAGGCCGGCTTGCATGGCTTCACCAAAACCTGGGCGCTCGAGCTCGGGCGGCATGGAATCACGGTTAACGCGGTCGGGCCAGGACCGATCCGAACGGCTCTCTTCGACGCATCCAATCCTGCCGATAGCGCGCGCACGAAAGCGATCATGATGGCGATACCTGTGGGGCGAATGGGCGAGCCGGAGGATGTCGCGCATGCCGTCGCTTTCTTGGTGGATGCACGATCCGGGTTTATCACCGGCCAGATTCTCTATGTCTGCGGCGGAATGACGGTTGGAATCGTCGAATGAACGGGGCTGAGTCAGATACATATCGCCGATAGAAGCGAGGCAATGCCAGCGGCGTCCGGAGACCGGCTGCACGAGTTTGCTGCCTGCTCCCGCGTTCGAAGCCGGCAATTATCGACCAGAAAATGCGAGAAGGGATCATGTCAGGTAACGAAATCACCGGCGGCGAGGCAATTGCCCGGATCATACAGGGCTTCAATCCCGGACCCATGTTCGGCATGGGCGGATTCCAGTTGCTGCCGTTCTACGACGCGGCGAGGCGCCTCGGCCTGCGTCATTACCTGATCAATGACGAGAGAGCCGGCGTTTTCGCGGCCGACGCCTACGCCAAGGTTTCGGGACGTGTTGGCTTAGCCGACGCGGCGCTGGGCCCCGGGGCGACCAATCTGGTCACCGGCCTGGTTGAGAGCCTCAACGCCGGCTCGCCGATGGTGGTGCTGACCGGCGATACGCACCGCAACCATTCCTGGAAGAACATGACTCAAGAATCGCGGCAGACCGAGATTCTGCGGCCTGCGGTGAAGGAATTGATCCGGATCGAGGCGGTGCATCGGGTCCCCGAATTGGTCCGTAGGGCCTTTGCCGTCGCAACCTCGGGGCGCCCGGGTCCCGTCGTTCTCGATGTACCGGAGGACGTAGCGCACGGCACCCATGCATTCGAGCCCGGCGATTTCGCGGTCAATCCGGCCTATGAACAGGTTCCTGCGATTCGCTGCCGGCCGGATCACCGATCGGTCGAGAAAGTGGCGGCCATGCTGACGGAAGCCCGCCGTCCCATCATCCTTGCCGGCGGGGGCGTTCATATCAGCGGTGCCGCGCCTGCGCTAACCGAATTTGCCCGGTCATTGAATATCCCGGTGGCGCATACCCTGTCCGGCAAAGGCGCCATACCGTGCGTGGATCCGCTCAGCGCCGGCCTGTTCGGCCGGTACGACCGGATTGCCAACGATCTGATCAATGAAGCCGATCTCATTCTCGTCGTCGGGTGCAAGCTGGGAGAAATCGCCACCAAGCGGTACACGGTGCCGGCACCCGGCAAGCGCGTGGTCCACCTGGAGCTCGTCGCCGAGGAAATCGACCGAATCATGGATCCGGAGGTCGCCCTCTGGGGCGACGCTCTATGTGGTCTGGACGATCTATCCACCGCCTTGGGCCGGAACAGAGAACGGATTTGCCGGCGGCAGGCCGACTACGCGGCCGACGTGTCGATGCGCATGCGCCGATGGCATGTTGGCGTCGCCGACCGGCTGAAGTCCGACGAAGTGCCGGTGTCCATGGCTCGGTTGATGGCGGATCTCAACAAGGGGCTGCCGGACGACGCCATTCTGATCGCTGACGGCGGCTTTGCCGCACATTGGAGCGGCCTTTTGTACGATACTCGAATCGCCGGCCGCACGTTCATTCCCGATCGGGGCTTCGCGTCCATCGGCTACGGCTTGCCGGGAGCGATCGGCGCCGCGCTGGCGGCTCCGGACAGGGCGGTGTTCAGCCTCACCGGTGACGGCGGATTCAACATGATGCTGGGAGAGCTCGAAACGGCGCGCCGGCTCGGACTCAAGTTCACCATGATCATCGTGAACAATGCCGCCTCCGGTTATGTGAAGGCGCTGCAGCATTTGGTCTATGGCGAAGGCGCCTATCACGCTTCCGATCTCTGCGAGACGAATTACGCCATCGTGGCGGAGGCGCTGGGTTGCAATGGCATCCGTATCGATCATCCCAGCCAGCTAAGCGGCGCGATCAGCAAGGCATTGTTGAATGATGGCCCTACTGTTCTGGATGTCGTCGTTACTCGCGATCCGGCCAAGATGCTGCCCGGCGTGGACAACAGGGTCGCGCAGATAAGGAAAGGGGATAGGGTCGCATGATCGCTAGGCATTCGGGCGGCAGCTCACTTCGTGGCCTGCCGCCCGAAGCCGAAGGCGCAGGTGGTCGGCCGTGAAGAAGCGGCTAAGCGATTGAGGGCGAGTCAATTTTCGAGGGTCTGGCTGGTTTGAGATTGCAAGGTTTTGCGGTCTGAGGTCGCGAAAGCTTGCAATTTCGTTTTTGGGATTCCCTCGTGCAGCGAAGCGTGATTCTGTCGTCGCATCGGAGGGGACGATGCGACCGAAGAAGCACGAGACGACGGGTGAAGGCGATCCGTTCCGGGCGCGGCTCGATCGGATCATCAACCTCAAGCACGAGTTGGTGCAGCTCGCGGGCTCGATTGATTGGGATTGGATCGATGACGAGATTGCGCCGCTCTACAGCGACAAGGGCCGGCCGGGGATCGAGACCCGCTTCGTGATC
>WBUW01000377.1 GCA_008933495.1 Pseudorhodoplanes sp. | reverse complement strand
GTGACGGCCGGCGACCCGGTAGATCTCGTCCTTGACCGGGCAGGCGTCGGCATCGACGAGAATGCGCACGGCGCTTGTTTGCGTCATGATGAAAATGGCGGCTGGAGCGAATGCGGCGCGGATGCAAAGAAGGGCTGCCCGCCGGGCAGCCCTTCCATTGTCAGACCGCAGCCCGGAAATCGGACCGTCACGGCCCGCGTGACATCACGCGAGACGGCCCTCGATCGAGGGTCCAGTTCCGAAGCTCCGCTGTCGCGGCGAGAGACAATGAGACACTGGATCACCTCCTTTCGGTTGTTGACGATGAAAATCAATGTAGAGCCTCGATCGCGATTCGCAACGGAAACGTCACGCGCGCGATCATTCCGCGCGCGCGATCCGCTCGGCAAACGCCGCAATGGTTTTCTGATAGACCGGCGACTTGTTCCATTCCTTGAGCACCGCGAAGTTTGCGCTCCCCTCGCCATAGGGCTCGCCGCGCCGCCAGCCGTGCGCGCGCAGGTAATTGGCGGTCGAGGCGAGCACGTCGGGCACGCTGCGGATCAGGTCGCGCCGGCCGTTGCCGTCGAAATCGACGGCGTATTTCATGAACGAGGAGGGCAGAAACTGGGTCTGGCCGATCTCGCCGGCCCAGGCGCCGCGCAGGTCGGCGGCGGCATAATCGCCGCGATCGACGATGCGCAGCACATCCAGCAACTCGCCCTGGAAGCGTTCGGTGCGGCGGCAATCGTGCGCCAGCGTCGCCACCGAACGGATCACCGGCTGCCGGCCCATGACTGCGCCGAAATCGGTTTCCAGACCCCAGATGGCGACGACGATTTCGCCCGGCACGCCGAATTGCCGCTCGATGCGCGACAGCGTTGCGGTGTGCTGGCGCATCAGGCGTGCCGCCTTCGGCAGGCGCTGGGCGATGCGCGGCAGGCCGAATTCTTCGAAGCTCTTGCGGAACACGCCCTGCCGGCGGTCGAGCGCGATCACTTTCGGATCGGGCGTGACGCCGGCGAGCGAAGCGAGCGCGCGCGGCGAGACGCCGCGGGCCGCCGCCTCGCGCTTGAAGATTTCGAGCCAGTTCGAGAAGTCGCCGCCACAGGGCGCCGCTGCGAGCGGAAACGAAAGCGTGCAGACAAAGCCGGCGAGAAGCGCCGTCAGACCGAGCGTCGGTATCCTCACATGCCATCCTCCGCCGCAGTCGGGGTGATCAGTGGCGGGGCGATTTTTCGAATGCGGCTTGCTGCCCGGGCGTCGCTTCCTTCTGGTATTTCGCGCGCCATTCGTCATAGGGCATGCCGTAGACAAGTTCGCGGCTCTCGTCCTTGCTCATCGGCACGCCCATGCTGTCCGCCGATTCTTTCAGCCAGTTGGACAGACAATTGCGGCAGAATCCGGCAAGGTTCATCAGGTCGATATTCTGCACGTCGGCGCGCGCGCGCAGGTGCGCGACCAGGCGCCGGAAGACGGCGGCCTCAAGCTCGGTGCGGGTCTTGTCGTCCATGCGCGGCTCCTGTCGTTGCAGGAAAGATAGGCATAGCCTGGCTCGGTTTGAAGCCGCGACGATCCGAACAATTATGCCGTCCCCGCGAAGGCGGGGACGGCATAATCACGGCGCCGGGAATTGGGTCCCCGCTTGCGCGGGGACGACCGGCTGCAATCAGAACGGATAGGGATGCGGCCCGGTCTGGATCGTGATCCAGCGCAGCTCGGTGAATTCGTCGATCGCCGCCTTGCCGCCGAAGCGGCCGTAGCCGGACGCCTTGGTGCCGCCGAACGGCATCTGGCCTTCGTCGTGCACGGTCGGCGCATTGATATGGCAAATGCCGGACTGGATGCGTTTCGCCACACCGAGCGCGCGCGCGACGTCGCGGCCGAACACCGAAGCCGACAGGCCGTACTCGGTGTCGTTGGCGACCCGGACCGCTTCCTCGACGCCTTTGACGCGCACGACCGGCTTCACCGGACCGAACGATTCTTCCGAATAGATGCGCATCGCGGGCGTGACGCGGTCGACCACGGTGGCGCTCACCACCGTGCCCTTGAATTCGCCGCCGGCCGCGATGCGCGCGCCCTTGGCGAGCGCGTCGTCGAGCAGTTCCTTGTTGCGGGCGGCCGCTTCCTTGCCCACCAGCGCGCCGAGCACGACTTGGCCGCGCGGATCGCCGTGCGGCAGCGATTTCGCCTTGGCGGCGAATTTCTCCACGAAGGCGTCGGCGACCTTCTCGTCGACGATGATGCGCTCGGTCGACATGCAGATCTGGCCCATATTGGCGAAGCAGCCGAAGGCCGCCGCCTTCACCGCCTCGTCGAGATCGGCGTCGTCGAGAATAACCATCGGCGCCTTGCCGCCGAGTTCGAGCAGCACCGGCTTGAGATGGCGCGCGGCGTGCCCGGCGATCAGGCGGCCGACCTTGGTCGAGCCGGTGAAATTGACGCGGCGCACGGCCGGATGCGCGATCAGCGTCTCCACCACTTTCGGCGCGTCGGCCGGCGCATTGGTCACGACATTGACGACGCCGGCCGGCAATCCCGCCTCGCGCATGATCTTGCCGATCAGGCTGTGGGTGGCGGGGCAGGTCTCGGAGGCCTTGAGCACGACCGTGTTGCCGCAGGCGAGCGGCATGGCGATCGCGCGCACGCCGAGGATCACCGGCGCGTTCCAGGGCGCGATGCCGAGGCACACGCCCGCCGGCTGGCGCACCGCCATCGCAAAACTGTTCGGCTTGTCGGAGGGAATGACTTCACCCGCCACCTGCGTCGTCATCGATGCCGCCTCGCGCAGCAGGCTGGCCGCGAAGTGCGTGTTGAAATGCCCCCAGGGACCGATCGCCCCGCACTCCGCCGTCATCAGTTCGGAGAATTCGCCGCCGCGCGCGTCCATCAGGTCGGCGGCCTTGAGCAGGAGCATGCGCCGCTCGTTCGGGCCTTTCGCCGACCATTCCGGGAAGGCGGCCGCGGCGGCATCGGCGGCGGCAACCGCATCCTCCACCGAAGCGGCCGCCGCGCGCGTGGCGATCTCGCCGGTAAAGGGATCGATGCGGTCATAGGTACGCCCGCCGGCCGCCGCCGGTTCGCGCTCGCCGATCATCAGGTTGACATGCTTCATGACGCTCTCCTGTCGGGACCGGTTCGCTTCTGCTTCTGCCGCCGCCGGCGGCGTGATGTGGATTTCGCCGCCGAGATAGGCGCGCTGCACTGCCGGATCGTTGCGCAGCACAGCGGCGCTGCCGGCGCCGACAATGCGCCCGGATTCGATCAGATAGCCGCGGTCGGCGATCTTCAGGCTCTGCTTGGCGTTCTGCTCGACCAGCAGCACGCCGACGCCGCGCTCGCGGATGCGGGCCAGCGCGGTAAACAACTCGCTGCACATGATCGGCGCGAGGCCGAGCGAAGGCTCGTCAAGCAGGAGGATTTCCGGCGCCGTCATCAGCGCACGGCCGATCGCGACCATCTGCTGCTCGCCGCCGCTCATGGTGCGCACCTGCTGGCCGAAACGCTCCTTCAGGCGCGGGAACAGCGAGACGACATAGCCCAGCGTTTCGGCTTCCGCCGCGCGCGCGCGTTTGGCGTAGGCGCCCATCGCCAGATTTTCGCGCACGGTGAGCTCGCCGAAAATGCCGCGCCCCTCCGGCACCAGCGCCAGCCCGGCCTCGACGATTTCGCGCGGCGACAGGCCGCCGAGGTCGCGGCCGTCGAGCGTGCGCCGCGCCGCGGGCAACGGCGCCACGAGGCCGGCGAG
>WBUW01000376.1 GCA_008933495.1 Pseudorhodoplanes sp. | reverse complement strand
GCGCCCATATGACAATGAAACCCATGAACAGAAGCGCCAGCATGGCGCCGGGCAGCACGCCGGCAATGAACAGCCGCGCGATCGACTGGTCGGTCGCGGCCGCGTAGACGATCATGATGATCGAGGGCGGTATCAGCAGGCCGAGCGTCCCCGAGCCGGCCAAGGTGCCGATCGCTATTCTTTCGCTGTAACCGCGCTTGAGCAGCTCGGGCAGCGAGATGCGCCCGATGGTGGCGCAGGTGGCCGCCGAGGAGCCCGACACCGCAGCGAAAATTGCGCAGCCGACGACGTTGACGTGCAGCAGCCGCCCGGGCAGGCGCTGCAGCCACGGCGCCAGTCCCTCGAACATGTCCTCGGACAATTTGGTGCGATAGAGAATCTCGCCCATCCAGATGAACATCGGCAGCGCGGTGAGATCCCAGGAATTCGACGCCTGCCAGAGCGCGGTCGCAAGCACCTGCCCCGGCGGCGTGGCGATCTTTGTCATCACCGCGACGAGACCGGTCACCGCCAGCGCGAACGCGATCCACACGCCCGAACCGAGAACGACGAACAGCAGCAGAATGAGAAGGAGGGCGAGTTCGACGACGCTCATCAGCCTTCCTTGCCCAGCGTGATGGCGTCCTCGGTGGCGCGAAATGTCGGACGTCCGCCGCCGATGATGATGACGCATTCATCGACCAGCGCGATCGTCAGGATGAGCGCGCCAGCCGCCATGGCGGCCTGCGGATAGACGAGCGGAACCGGAATGAGGCCGGGCGATACCTCGTTGAATTGCCAGGACACGAACGCAAAGCTCGCCAGATTCCAGGTCATGTAGGCGGAGAACGTCGCCGAGGCGCCGAACGCCCAGATTTCAAGAATGCGCCGGCGCGTCTCGCCAACGCCTGCCAGCAGCATGGTGACGCGGATGTGCGCACCCGCCTTCAGCGTCGCGGCCAGCGCAAAGAAGCTTGCCGCCGCCAGCAAATAGCCGGCGATTTCCGACAGCGAAAGGATGACGAACCCATAAGGCGGCAGGCCCACGAGCTTGAGCAGGCCGTCGACGATACGGCCGGCAAGCTGCAGGCCGACCAGCACTGCGATCACGGCGAGGCAAAGCGCCGACAGCCACAAGGCCAGGCGGTACAGACCGTCGAGACATCGGCGCATCATCGGCCCCTCGGCCTATCCCCCTGTCCCGGGGGATAGGCCCCTTTCGCGATGAAGGCTCAGGTCACTTGCGGTAGGTCGCGAGCAGCGCCTTGCCGTCCGCTCCGGCCGAGGCTTCCCATTCGGCCGCGATCTTGGCGCCGATTTCGGCAAAGCCTTTCTTCAGTGCTTCGCTCGGCGTCACGACGGTCACCTTGTTGTCCTTCAGCACCGTGGTTTTGGCCTGCGTCTCCGCCGCCGATGCCGCCCAGCCGCGCGCTTCGGCCGCCTTGGCCGCGTCGGTCAAGGCCTTCTTCTCGGCGGCCGACAGCTTGTCGTAGGCGGCCTTGTTCACGAACACCATGTTGCGCGGCAGCCAGGCTTGCGTGTCGTGGTAGTGCGTGAGGAAGTCCCAGGCCTTTGCGTCGACGCCGGTCGAGGGCGAGGTAATCATCGCTTCGACGCGACCGGTAGAGAAGGCGGTCGGGATGTCCGGCACTTCCACCTGGGTCGGGATCGCACCCGAGAGCGCGGCGATGCGGCCGGTGAAGGTATTATAGGTGCGGAACTTCAGACCTTTAAGGCCGTCCATCGATTTGATTTCTTTCTTGGCGTAGATGCCCTGCGGCGGCCACGGCACCGAGAACAGGAGCACGAGCCCTTCGCCGGCGAGCTGCTTTTCGAGATAGGGCTTCTGCGCGGCATAGAGCTTCTTGGCGCCGTCATAGCCGGTGGCCAGGAACGGAATCGAGTCGACGCCATAGACTGGCGCTTCATTGGCGGCGAGCGAAACCAGCGCCTCGCCGATCGGGGCCGTACCCTGACGCACCGAGCGCTTGATGTCGGGGTGCTTGATCAGCGATCCGGCGGCATGCACCTGGATTTTCAGCGAGCCGTTCGTCGCCTTGTCGACGGCGGCGGCGAACTGGGCGATGTTCTTGGTGTGGAAATTGCCCTCCGGATAGGGCGTCGGCATATCCCATTTGGTCTGCGCCGCTGCCGCCGTCGCCATGCTGCCGGCAACGACAAGCCCGAGAAGTCCACGCGTCACGATCGTCATGATCACTCTCCCTCTGGCCGCATTCGCGCGGTCCGCTTTGCTCCTCTGCAGAATACTCTAGCAGGGATCACCTGCCGCTCGAATAGATCTGTTCGCCGTCCCTCATAAGCTTGCCGCCGCACGCGCGGCCTGGTCGTAATGCCCCGACAAGGCGCGCATCATGGCCGCAACCTCCGAGAGACGGCGCTCGTCGCTGCCAGCGCCCTTGACCGGCGCGACCAGCAGCGCCTCGCGGATTTTGGTGTAATTGGTGATAACCGCCTTGCCCTTGCCGGCGATGGCGACGTTTTTCTCGTTGCCGCTGCGGCCCGATGTCACAAGCCCGAGGCTCTCAAGCTTCTTCACCGAATAGCTGACGAGATGGGTATCCTCGATATTGAGCACGAGACAGATGTCGGCCAGCCGCTTGGCGCGGTCGCGATGGGCAATCGTATGCAAAACGAGCACATCGAGCGGCGAAAGGTCGGGCACGCCGGCGGCGGCCATGCAGCGCACCATCCAGCGCTCGAAGGCGTGGCCGAGAAGGATCAGGCCGAATTCCAGCTCCGACAAAGCCGGCATGGCGCCGGCGGCCAGATGCGCGGAGGACACGATCGGGCCGAGCGGATGGTCGGTCTGTCTTGCGGCTTGCGGCTTTGCCATGCGTCCTCGCGATGCCCGGCGCTCTCCGGTCCTTCCGTCGCATCCGCCCGCCGCGGTTGTTGAAGGCTAGCGCAGCCGGATGATTTGTCAACAATCTATCGACGATTTATAAATTGCGCCGGCGCAGGCGCGTGCAGAGGGACAGGCCATGGCGGCATTGGCGCAATGGGATTTCTGGATCGACCGCGGCGGCACCTTCACCGATATCGTCGGCCGCCGGCCGGACGGCGCGCTGGTCGCCCACAAGCTGCTCTCGGAAAATCCGGAAGCCTATCGCGACGCCGCGGTGCACGGCATCCGTGACCTGCTCGGGCTGAAGAAAGGCGAACCGATCCCCGCCGGGCGCGTCGGCGCCGTGAAGATGGGCACGACGGTCGCGACCAACGCGCTGCTCGAGCGCAAGGGCGAGCGCACGGTGCTCGTGACCACGACCGGTTTCCGCGACGCGCTGTGCATCGGCTACCAGGCGCGGCCGAAAATTTTCGCCAGGCAGATCATCAAGCCCGACATGCTGTTCGAGCGCGTGGTCGAGGTTGACGAGCGCGTACGCGCCGACGGCACGGTCGAGCGCGCGCCCGACCCTGCCGCCGTGCGCGCCGGACTCGAAGCCGCGATGCGCGACGGCATCAAGGCGGTCGCGATCGTGTTCATGCACGCCTATCGTTATCCCGAGCATGAAAGGATGGTCGCCGCGCTCGCGCGCGAGATGGGCTTCCCGCAAGTGTCGGTCAGTCACGAGGTCTCACCGCTGATCAAGCTGGTCGGCCGCGGCGACACCACCGTGGTCGATGCGTATCTGTCGCCGATTTTGCGGCGGTATGTGGAGCAGGTGGCCGCCGAACTGGAGGCTGGCTCCTCTTCTCCCTCTCCCCTTTGGGGAGAGGGCCGGGGTGAGGGGG
>WBUW01000002.1 GCA_008933495.1 Pseudorhodoplanes sp. | reverse complement strand
TCGGCGAGCTTGCCCATCGTATCCGCCTTTGGCTGGGCAGCGCTCCTGTCGCTCGTGTTGCTGACTGCATTCGGAATCGCACTGATCATCGACTACGCGAAAACGATGCTACCCGATCACGGAGCGGCCGCGCTCGTGCATCTGATCCTTGCCGGATTCGGATTCATGGGCCTGCTCGCGATCGGTTTCAGCTATGTCCTCGTTCCAATGTTCGCGCTTGCCGGATCGCCCGATTCCCGGTTGTCGGCTGCGGTTCTTATCATTGCCGCCGGCGCGATCCTGGCCGGCGCCATCGGGGCATGGGGCCGGAATACGGCGATGCTGACGGCGGCCACGCTTGGCGGCCTGGTCGCCGGCGCGATTCACTTGGCACAGATGCGAGGGATCCTGAAGAGCGGAATGCGCAAGCGCCTGGGACTGTCGTTTGTCCTCGTCCGTACCGCATGGTCGATGATACCGCTGACCTTGATTGCCGGCATTGCAACACTGGGCGGACACGGCGGACCTAATGATATCACCCTCTTCGGCTTTCTTCTGCTATTCGGTTGGCTTCTGACCTTCCTGCTCGCAATCCTCCAACGGATCATGCCGTTCCTTGCTTCGATGCATGCGGCGCGAGCTCCAGGGCAACCGCCGCCCCAGATGTCGCTCCTTTCGAGTTCCTGGCCGCTTCGGCTGCATGCGGGTTGTCATCTGGCGGCGCTTGCGGCGATCGCGATTGCCATCGCCCTCGACAGCGCGACCCTGGCAAAAGCCGGCACGGCCACCGGTCTGCTCGGTTCCCTCGCCTTCCTCTGGTTTACGGCCGACGTGATCCGGCGCGCTGCCTGGCCGCGGTCGGCTTGATAATTGCACCGTCCATGCCGCGCGGCGGCTTTCGATAACGAGGACGCGAGCGCGACCGCTACGGGCACTCAAATGCGCTGTTCGGCCTTATATATATTGTCCGGCATCCACTTTGAGGACCTCGCCGGTTATGGCACGGGCCGCATCGGACAGCAGAAACAGCACGGCATCGCTCACATCCTGCGGCTCAGCGAGCGCTGCAAGCGCGGCTTCGTTCGCGGCACGCTCAAGTATCTCCTGCGGCAGAACGCGCGCCATGTCCGTCATCACCATTCCCGGCGCAACCGCGTTGACCGTCACGCCTTTCTTACCGAATTCGCGCGCTGCGGTTTTCGTCAGTCCGATTAGGCCGGCTTTGGCGGCAGCATAGTTGGCCTGCCCGTATTTTCCGCGCAAACCGTTAATCGAGGTGATGTTGACGACACGGCCGTATCCACGCTGCGCCATTCCCGGACCGATCGCGCGGATCATGTTAAACGCGCCGGTCAGATTGACGTCCAGCACACGCGACCATTCTTCATCACTCATGCGGCCGATCGAACGGTCGCGCGTGATCCCAGCATTGTTGACAAGAAGCGTCGGATGCGTCGCCAATGTGGCCGTTGCATTTGCAACCGAAGCGGCATCGGCCACGTTCGCCGCGACGAAGCGATGCGCGAAAACTCCGTCATCCGGCGGCGCAATATCAAAAACATGAACCGTAGCACCAGCCGCACCAAGCGCATCGGCAATGGCGCGCCCGATTCCCTGCCGTCCGCCGGTCACGACGGCATGCTGTCCGCTGAAACCGTAAGTCGGACGGCAATCCGGCCGCGCGGCTGGTCGGATTTCCGACTCAGGCGATGGCACGATCGAAGCCTAGCTCCTGCGAGGTCTGGAACCCGCAGCGATCAAGAAATCCGAGCAGCTCCCGATCGCGCCAATTCAGATCAGTAAGAATTCGCTCAACCCGGAGGGTTGCGAGATTGATCAATAGCTGTGAAAGCAGCGCACGCCCGACGCCCCGGTCGCGATAATCCGGATCGACGCCGATCGTATCCATCACGGCGGTCGCTGCAATATGACCGAACTCACCAAGATCCACGCGCGCCATGACAAATCCGACCGGAATGCGGTCGATTTCCGCCACAAGCGAGACGCGGACGCCTGACTCGTGGAGCGCTTCCTCAAATTTGCGTCGGAAATATTCCGAGCGGTCGCGTCCCGTGATGCGGCGGTCAATCGCCACGAGCAAGCGCATGTCCTGCTCGGCCATCGCCCGTACGGGAATGCGATCGCGCGCCAGCGGCCCAAAATCCGGAGCCGCGGGCTGGCCGTAATTAACCTCGTCGCGTTGTCCAACCCGCTTGGGAATGGTCATGGTCTTGCGGGAGCTCTGAGCTTTCTTGGACGCCATCACACCTCCTCCTCCTCCGCTTCGGCAAGCGGCTCAGCGACCGAACGCTGCAAGATCATGCGCGACGACAGCGAGAAGCCCGAGGTATCGAGATAACGGAGCAAGTCGTGGTTCGTCCAATTGGCCTGCGAATGCAACGAGCGCACACCCTTGCCCTTCATGCGGTCCACCAGTTCCTCGATCAGGGCCTGTCCGACGCCGCGCTCCTGGCATTCGGGCTCGACGCCGATCGCATCGAATACCCCGATGGCATCGTTGCGTCCAAACTCCCCGCGCAGAACATGTGCAAGCAGAAAACCGCGCAAGGCACCACCACGCATGAGCCCGATGTGGACGAAGGAATCCGGCTGTGCTTCGGCGGCGGCCAAGCGCTTTTCGAAGAAACGCCGTCTCGATTGCCTGGTATGGGCGCTGTCGATTGCTACCACACGGTCAAGATCGTACGGCGTGAGAGAACGCGCGCCGCGCTCGGATAATGAAGAAGCAGCCGGCGTCATGCGAATCCCTCACATTGTCTCGACATAGTCTTGATAAAGACGGGCCTCGACCTCCGCATCCATCACCTCATCCAGCAGGGGGAGGAGCGCCATTTCCTCTTTCTGGACATGCGCAAGCATGCGGTCACTCAATTCCTGCCCGATCTTGCGAAATTCCTCCCAACTTGCCGCATCGAATCCGTTAGCTGAGGCTTCGCGCGCCAGATGAGCCATGCGCAATCCGAGCGGGCGCATGGCCGCGTGTTCGGAGGTCAAATGCTCGCCGATTGCGCTATCGCCGACGGCCTCCAGGAACGGGAACAATTGATGCTCCTCGAAATCAAAATGGCGCGCCACTTCGGCCTCCACGCCGACCGAGAGGTCGCCAAGCATCCGGGCGACGGTTGGGTCCTGACGATCAGGTATTCCGCCGCGCCCGAACTTCGCCATCAATTGCTCAAGCCTTTCCATTAGCGCAATTGTGGCGCGATGCTCCTCATGCAGCGTCTGGCAGATACGGTTTGCGAAGCTCATGGCGGTCAGGAGTGAAGCTGGCTGTACTTGGCAAGAAGATCTTCCTTGCTTTCCGCCCAATCCGGATTCGGAACGATACAATCCGCCGGGCAAACGAGCTTGCACTGGGGCTCGTCTTCGGCCCCGACGCACTCGGTGCATTTCATCGGATCAATCACGTAGATCGGATCGCCCGACGAAATCGCCTTGTTTGGACACACCGGCTCGCACGCATCACAGGCGGTGCATGCTTCGTTGATCATGAGTGCCATACGCTTTTCTCCGTAGTCGTTAGGCCGCCTTAGGGAGGTTGCCGCCGGCCGCAAGCTTCTCGAACCGGTACGCGCCCCACAACGCCGCCCCGATCGCCCCCGCATAGATCGAATCGGGATGACTACGCACGGCGGTTTTCATGTCCTTGATCGTTGCAATATCTTCGGCGACTGCCGCGACAAGACCCTTGTCGAGCGCGAGCCCGCCGGTCATCATCACCACGCCATTAACGGCCCCGATCGACTTCAGCAGCTTCGACAGGCGCGCCGCCATCGACAGATGGATGCCCTTGAGAATGTTCGGAGCCGTTATGCCGCGCGACACCATGTTGATCACGTCGGTCTCGGCGAGCACCGCACAGATGCTCGATACGACTTCGGGATTGTCCGCTTCACGCGACAAGCTGCCGATCTCTTCCTGGGCAATACCGAGGTAACGGGCGATGTTTTCGAGAAACTGACCCGACCCGGACGCGCACTGGCTCGTCATCTTGTAGCTCAGGACTTTTCCTCGTTCGTCGATCGAAATGGCGCGGCCATGCAGCGCGCCTACGTCGAGCGCCGCCCGCGCTTCCGGATCAAGGTAGATCGCCCCTCGCGCATGCGTCGTCATTGAATAGAAGTGGCCGGTATGGAATGGCACGCTTTCGCCCTCGCCGGTCGTCGCCACATAATCAACGCTGTCGGCATGCAGTTTCGCATCCTCGAGGGCCTGATCGAAAGCCACTCGGGCGAGTTCGATCGGGTCGCGCTGACGGATGCGCAGCAGGGCGCGCGCAAGCCAAGTCTCCTTTCCGTTTTCGATCTTGAAAATCGCCGCCTTGACGGCGCCGGTGCCGACATCAATTCCCGCCGTGATCGTCATGCCGTTGCCTCCGTGCTGCTGCCACCCTCGAAAGCCCGCCGGGCGAATTCGGCAGCGCCGAGCGCTCCGGTATAGATCGACTCGGGGTTGATATTGATCGTCACGTCGCCGTAATTCTCCTTGATGAGCTTTCGCAGCTCGCGGACCGCTGCTTCATTCTTGGCAACGCCGCCGGTGAAGGTGAACTCGTCCGTCACCCCGCCCGACCGCGAGATAATGGAAATCGCCCGCAGGATGATGGCGCGGTGCAGGCCGGCGAGAATGTCTTCCCGCTTCTCGCCAAGCGAAAGCCGGTCACGCAGTTCCGCGCCCGCAAACACGGTGCAGGTCGAGTTGATACGTGCCGGCCGCTCCGATTTCATCGCCAGCGGCCCAAGCTCATGCAGGCCCATATTCATTTCGTCGGCGATGTAGCCGAGATAACGTCCGCACCCGGCCGCACACCGATCGTTCATCTGGAAATTTGCAACAATGCCATTCTCGTCGACCTGAATGCCCTTCGTGTCCTGGCCACCAATGTCCAGCACCGTGCGCGTACGCGGATACATCATATGCGCGCCCAGCCCGTGGCACAGGATTTCGGACCGAATATGCTCCTTGGAAAACGGCAGCGTCACGCGGCCATATCCGGTGCCGACCAGGTAGGTTTCCTCAAGATCAACGTCCAGCACGCTTTCAATCGTCTTCTGGATTTCGGCTGCGGTGGAACGGATCGACGAGTCCGAGGTCAGCACCCGCGCCAGCGCGCGTCGGAATTTGTCGCTCAGGTTGCCTTCCGGCGGGCGATTTTCGACGTCGATGATCGACTTGTCATAGACATTGAGCAGAAGATCGTAGGGAACCGACGCGGCGCGTGCCACCTCTTCGGCGTGGACGTGGTAGCGCGAGCCGGCGATATCGCGAAAAAAGTCCGATTTTCGCTTGGCGCCCGGCGCATAAAGTTCCGGCGCCTCCTCGCGCAATCGAGCGAACACCTGCCCGAGTGCTTCCTTCACGCCCGACTCGAGCGTGGCAAAGCGCTCACCCTTGATATGGCCAAGGCAGGTCTGTTCGAGATCCGATAGCTGCTCGACGAACTGTTCGAGGCGAAACGCGCGTTCGAGCGCGTTGAGGAACTCGTCAAGGTTTCCGGCCAGGCCACCGGCTCCGGCGAGTGCGCGCCGAAACAGCGTGAAGCGGGTATCGACGCGCGCCTCCTGGCTCGCCACGCGCGCCGCCGTGCTGTAGTTCGAGCGCGAATTGGTGATGCCGCGCCCGATCACATCACTGTTTTCGTCCAGAAGCACGGCCTTGGTCGTTGTCGAACCGAGATCGATACCGACAAATGTCTTCATCGTACGCTCCTTCACGCCGCGCGCGCGCTGGCGCGCTTCTGCTCGATCATCTGGAGATAGCTTTCAAGCCGGTTCTTGATATTCGCCGCGGAGAAATAACGCGGATCGACCAGGTCGGATTCGACGAACGCGGCCGGTTTGCCCGTGCGTTTTTCGACTTCCCGCATGATCAGGAGCTGGCCTGCGGAAAAGCTGTTGCAGCTCTTGATCGAGTTGATCAGCAAACCGTCCGCCTCGTATTCCTTCACGTAGTTCGATAGCATGTCGATACGCATCGGCAGGCTGCGATTGGTATAAACGCCGAGGCAATATTCGGCGAGCGTTTCGAGCGGCTTGTCCGGATTGTGCCGGAACCCGAAATCGTAGGTTCCACCGACCTTGGTGTAGCTGGATGCAACGACCACGGCGCCTTCGTCGTAGAACATTTTCCAGAATTGCCGGAAATTCGTGTAGTTCGGCGGCCCCTCCACCACGAGGCGATACTTTTCCTTGCCCATGTCGCCGTCGGGCGTGACCGGCCCTTTGCCTTCGGCAAGGCGCTCGGCCACCTCCTCGCGCAGGAACTTGTAATATTCGATCGCGTCGTCGGTCCCGCGGAAGGCGCCGAAAATCGGACCGATGTAGTAAATGCCCCCGAAATAGGCGTCGATTGGCGACGGCTTGTTCTTGGCGCTCTGCAGCACCCAAACGAGATCGTCCTCCGCCTTTGCCGATTTCTTCAGGTATTCCCGCAGCCGGTCGATATCGAATTTGACACCCGAAATCCGCTCCAGCTTCGGGATCACCTCTTCCTTGAGCTGCTTGACCATATACTCGATCATGTTCGGCGTAACCTTGCCGTCGCCCATATAGGGCGTATGCAACATGATCGTTTCGCACTTGTACTGCTCGCGCAGCAACTCGAACCACTTCATGAACGTGAAGCAGCCGGTATAGGACAGCAACAGCACGTCGGGATTGGGAAACTTCTCCCCGTTCGGCGCCAGATTGCCTTTCGCCATCATCCCGATATCGGATTTTACATAGGTGCAGACGTCCTCGGAGTGACCAATCTTCTCGGCCTCGAGCACAAAGCCCCCGCTGGTGCGGCGCAACCCGTTCTGGATCGCGTTGACCTCGGGCAGGTTGTTGACGAGGTCGAAACACATGATCAGTTCATTGAGATTGCCGGGCACGAACGTGGCGGCCACTTTTGCCCCGGTCTTGGGCGCGTTCGTGAGCCGATCGTAATGCGCCGCCATCATGTCCTTCTGCTTCACCATCGAAGCGTCTTTAAGGACTTCCTTGGGCGACGCCTTCGGGGTAACGATGACGGTGCTCATGCTCCGCTCCATAGCTTGATCGAATCGGCAAAGGTGCCGGCCTGTTCGCGTATCGGCTGCATCTGCCCTGAATTTTCCGCGTACTTGAATGCGATGAACGGTATCCCGGCATCTTTCAGCACATGCTGGAGCATCGGCCGATCGAGCAAGGCCGGGTCGCAGAAGCTCGGGGCCGCAAAGATCACACCCTCAGCGCCCGCGCGCGTCACCGCACGCACGAGATGCTGTCCCTTCTCCTTTTCGTCCGGCTCGTATTTTGCCGCAGTCGATTCCGAATGATGCAGGAACGCGTGTGATAGATTTTGCAGAGGATCACCCTCCAACGGCACATTCTCGGTCAGCCAGCGGGTCACGAGCAAAAGATCGTCGTCGACGACATAGCACCCGGCCAGCTCGAGCGATTTGATCAGATTGAGCGGCGGCTGTTCGCAGAACGCACCGGTCAGAACGATTTTGCAATTGTCCCGCATCGGCCGCTCTTCGGCCTGCGCAGCCGCGAGATAGTCGCGCAGCAGCGCCGAATGCTCTTCCACCGGCAGAACAAGCCCGGCCCGCAGCACGAGATAAACCTCCGCCGCTGGCGTCTGCCATGGCTTCTGCGCGCGAAACGCGTAGAGTTCGCGGACCAGGTGGCGATTTTCATTATAGGCCGCGATCGACGCACGCAATTCCTCGTCGGTGATCGGCGAACCACGGAGCTCGCCGAGGTCATGTCGAAGCTCCGCCAGCTCGTTGACATAATAATTGCCGCCGATCTCGTCGCGATAGTTCTGCGGAACGTCGAAATAGCGCGAATACACGCCCGGGAACATCATCTTCCACATGCCCGACAGGTTGCGGATGACGTCGCAGATCGACGGAAACAGCATGCCGTCCACGAAATCGAGCCGTCCCGACACGCCAAGCTCGATCGTCGAACGCGGAATTCGGCAGATATAGCTTTGATAATAAGCATCGCCGTGAATGACTTCGAGCTGATCACCACCGCCAACGATACCGAGCGGTAGCATTCCCGCAGCATGGATGATTTCGCGCGGGACATAGATCGGCAGATAGCCGACGACCTTGCGGCCGGGTTTTGCGGCCTTCCACTCGCGCGCAGCGGTGAACGACAGGTCGTCGAACAGCTCCTGTGCACGGGCGACGATGCCCGCCGTGTTCGCCTGGTTCAGTGATGCGTCCATTGGACCGCCCTCTTGGCAATGAAAGCTTCAATCCCCTCGACCGCATCGTGCGTTCGCATCAGTTCGTCGAGGTAACGCCGCTCCACCGATGCAAGCTTGCTGCGCACACGCGCACAATAGTCTCCGCGCGCCGCCTTCACGGCATGACGCAACGAGCTTGCGCTCTTGGAGGAGAGATGCTCCTGAAAATAGGCCAGCGCAGCGCTCGCCGGGTCGGCCGCGCTTGTGCAAAACCCCATCTCGGCGGCCTGCATGCCGCTGATGCTGCGGCCGGATAGCAACAGGTCGAGCGCGCGCGCAGGACCAATCAATTCGGGAAGAAGGCAGGAGGCCGCCGGAGCAAAAACGCCAAGCTTCATCTCCGGCTGACCCAGAGCGGCGTCAGGCGCTGCAAAAAGAAAATGGCCCGCAAGCGCCACCTCCAGGCCCCCGCCAAGACACTGGCCGTGCACAGCGACAAGGATCGGCACCGGCGATTCCACCATGCGCAGAATGAGCCGGTGGAGCTGATCGAGCATCTGCGCACACTGGTCGGCGCGGTGCTCCTCGACACTGGCGCCGAAGCTGAAATGCGGACCCTCTGCATCGAGCAAGACCGCCGCGACCAGCGGGTTATCCAAATGGTCGGCGAAGCTGCGGTCCAGAGCCGCGATCATGCCGGCGTCGATCAGGTTGGCCTTCGGTCGGTTCAGGCGCAGCCGCAGCAGCCGCCCCTCCGCCTCGATCCAGACTTTAAGCGGACTGGTCATGCCGGCTGCCTCGTACCCTGTTCACTGCGCGCCGACCGCCGGCCGCCGCCCGGCATCAGGCTCTCAGTCAGGTCGTCGCTCCAGGGCGTGTTGGCGGCGAGTGCATGACGCAGCGCGATAAAATCGATCTCGCGGCCGGTCTCGCGTGTGCCCTCATTGAACGCGCGAAAACCCGCCCGTGCCTCCGTCATCATGTTAAGCGCCAGCCACGCGCGCGAATTTTCTTTGTTGCGGTTCCACGCATCGATCTTTGGTTTGCGCAGCTCTTCGATCGTTTTCGTCGTGCAGTCAGGGAACGTATAGAGCAATTTGCTGCACAAGGATTCTATCTTCTCGTCGAGAAGGCTGAGATCGATCGTGCCGCGCTTCAGCAAGTCCTGACCGGCTTTCAATTCGTTGCCGGTCTTCGCCTTGCCGAATGCGATGCGACCGTACTCGTCGACCATGCGCTGCGTCTCGACAAGAGGATTTGCGACAAATCGCCCGTCGACTTTGAGCGCCGGAACGACATCCGTGATCATTCCCATGAAGTAGGCTTCGTGCGCGGAAAATGGCTCGCACAGCACGCAGGAGACCATTGCGCGTTCGGCGCCGACCATGACCGGGAGAAAATCGGTTGCTCCGCCGATTGGTGCCGAGCCGTGTTTTGGCCCTGCCTGTCCGAAACGGGCGAGATCCTGGGCGACGGAGAAATCGCAAGCCATGCCGATTTCCTGACCGCCGCCGATGCGCATGCCGTTGACGCGGCAGATCACCGGCTTGTCACACGCCAGGATCGCGGAGACCATGTCGTTGAAGAGCCGCATATAGCCGCGGTATTCCTGCGGATTGCCGGCATAATATTCGGCATATTCCTTGGTGTTGCCGCCGGTGCAGAACGCCTTATCGCCCGTTCCGGTGAATACGACCGCTACGACGTCGCGCGCGGCACTCGCCTCGCGAAATGCGAGGATCACCGCTTTCACCATCTCGGTGGTGTAGGAATTGAATTGCGCCGGATTGTTCAGAATGATCCAGGCGTTATAAAGCCCTTTGACCGGCTGGCCCGCACTGTCGCGCACCGGACGCTTCTCATAAATGACCATGCCTTTCACCAGGTCCTCGCGCACCTGCGCGGAAACCAGTTCGTGATTTTTTGCTTCGAGCGCGCCGCCGGCGGCGCGACGGACGGTTTCAACGCTCATTGTTCGCCTCATGCATTGGGGACAAGGATCGCCCGGCGCTTCAAGGCGCCGGAATGGGCAGCTTCAAAGATGCGGTTGATGTCCCGCAACGAATGCTTTTCGACGAAGGGCGCCACCTTGACCCGGCCGCCCAGGACGAGTTCGAGTGCGTCCGGATAGAGCGCCGGCGGACAGCCCCAGTTGCCGATCGCACGCGCATGGAAGGCCATCAGGTTCGACAGCCGCACCTCGCACTTGTCCATCGTGAATCCGACAACGCCGAGTGTGGCGCCGTGGTTGAGAAGCGAGAAAGCTGTCTCCTGCCCGGCACGGGTTCCCGAACACTCGAAGGTGATCCATTCGGTCTGGCGCAGGCCCCGCTCCTTGGCGAAAGCCGCGATCTTCGCCTTGATGTCGCGCGCGGACATTCCCTGCGCATTGACGGTCATGGCCGCGCCATAATTGGCAATAGCCGCAAGCTTGTCGGGATTGACGTCAATCCCGACGACCGTTGCGCCGAGCGCATTGGCGATCTGGACCGCGTAGCCGCCCACGCCGCCGACACCGTTGACGATGACGAAATCGCCGGCCGCGACACCGGCCTGCACCACCGCTTGATATGGAGTGGTGACCGCGTCGGCGATGACAGACAAATCGGCGAGCTCCATGCCCGCCGCCGCCAGTCGTGTTTCGTCGACCGGGCACAGGCCGCGGGCGGGGACGACAATATGCGAGGCAAATCCGCCGTGGATATCATTACCCGGCATTTTCTGGTTGGGGCAGATCGTGTCTTTGCCGCGCCGACACGCATCGCATGTCCCGCACGGAATGACCGCCGGCACGATCACGGCCTTGTCGATCCAGTAGAAGGCGTCGGGGGCGGCTTCCACGACGCGGCCGCTGATTTCATGGCCGAGCGCCAAAGGCAGCGCGTGGTTGGTGCGCACACCGTCGTAGAAGTAGCCAAGGTCGGTGTGACAAACCCCGCATCCGGCCACCTCGACGACCACCTCGTCGTCTTTCAGCGGACCGAACTCGAAGCTCGCCTGCACCAGCGGCTCGCATTTTCCGGTCATCAGCCAGCGAACGGGAGCTTGCGCCATGGCGGTTCTCGACGGTTCTCTACTTATTCAGGATTGTTGTCGGGATATTTAGCATTTCTTTTGACGTTTCCGCGATCTTTGCGACCGATTATTTTTCTAAAGATTGCCAGCGGGCGGGTTCGATTCCTTGATTTAAGACAAGAATGAGGCCGCTTTATTGGCGTAAATTGGTACTTAAATGCGTATTTTAACGTCGGCCGGGCCGCTTCACGCACAGGGCGAAGGGTATCCGGCCGCAGGGGAGGTCTTCGATGAGCCCGAAAGCCAGCCTTTCCATCGCCATCGCCGGCAGCGGGGGCGCCGGCGCCCTGACGGTGGGAAATCTCATTCTGGAGGCGGCCAGCGCGGCCGGCTGGCAGGGCCTGCTGACGCGGACCGTCGGCCCGCAGATCCGCGGCGGCGAAGCCGCGGCGCTGATCCGGCTCGCCGCCGGGCCGGTCGAATGCATGCCCGACCAGTTTGACCTTCTGGTCGGCATTGACTGGCTCAACGCGCACCGCTTCGGCTCGGAAATCCCGCTCGGCCCGGACAGCCTTGTCATCGGCGACCCGCGCGGCGGCGACCGGCCGGACAATTTCGCCCAATCCGGCGCCCGAATCGTCGACATTCCAATGAAGGAGATGGCGAAGGCGATCCCGGACGGACGGCCCAATATGATCGCGCTCGGAATAGCCGGCCAACTGATCGGAATCGGCGAAGAGGCGCTCGACCGCCTGATCGAAAAGCAGCTCGCCGGAAAAGGCCAATTGGCCATCGATTCCAGCCGCGCCGCCCTGAAGGCCGGATATGCGGCCGCCGCCGGCCTCGAACTCGGACATCGCCTACCGCCTCCCGCCGCCAGGTCGGCGCGGCGATGGCTGGCGTCCGGTAACGAAACGACCGCGCTTGGCGCCATCCGCGGCGGCATACGGTTTGCGGCCGCCTATCCGATCACGCCGGCGACCGAAATCCTGGAATGGCTGGCGCCCGCCCTGCCGAAAGTCGGCGGCTCCCTGCTGCAGGCGGAAGACGAGCTGGCCGCCATCAACATGATCATCGGCGCCTCGTTTGGCGGAACGCCTGCGCTGACGGCGACGTCAGGACCCGGCCTGTCGCTCATGATCGAGGCTCTGGGGCTGGCCACCGCGGCGGAGATTCCGATCGTCGTGATCGATGTGATGCGCGGCGGGCCGTCGACCGGGATTCCGACGAAATCGGAACAGGCCGACCTCAATATCGCAATTTACGGTCTGCACGGCGACGCGCCCCACCTCGTGCTCGCACCGCAATCGGTCGCCGATTGCCTTTTCACCGCGCAATGGGCCACCTATCTTGCCGAAACCCTGCAGGCGCCCGCCATCGTGCTGTCGGACCAGTTCGTCGGACAGGCGCGCGCCGCCATTGATCGTCCCGCCGACGTCGCGTTTATCGGGCAGCGGGCCCGCCAAACCGAATTTGGCGAGACCTACAAGCGCTACGCACTGGCGGCGAACGGTGTTTCGCCGATGGCGCTTCCCGGCGCCCGGGGCGGCCAATATACGGCCGACGGTTTGACGCACACCGAGCAAGGCACCCCGACCAGTTCGGCGGTCGACCATCAGTCCCAGCTCGACAAGCGGCGCGACAAGCTCGACCGGTTCGCCTATGGCGTCCACTGGGCGACAATCGAAGGCGACGGCGATATCGCCGTCATCACCTGGGGATCGCTGACCGGCGCCGCGCGCGAGGCGATCGACCGCGCGGCGCACGATGGCGTCAACGCCACGCTGATCGCTCCCCGCCTTCTCTCGCCCGTCCAGCCCGATCAGTTTGCCGCAGCCCTGAAAGGCAAATCCCGAATCCTGGTCGTCGAGCAGACGCATGGCGGGCAGTTTCACCGTTATCTGCGCGCCCATTACGAGCTTCCGGGCGAGGTTCGCGTGCTCAACAGGCCGGGCCCTCTCCCGATCAAGCCGGGCGAAATCCACGCAGCACTGACGAAGTGGAGGACATGATGTCGGTTGTCGACCTTCAGCGCACCTGCAAGCCGGCGGATTACAAGTCGGCCGTCAAACCAATCTGGTGTCCGGGCTGCGGCGACTATCATGTCCTGATGTCGTTCACGCGCGCGTTTGCGCAGCTTGGCCTGCCGCCGGAACAGATCGCTGTCATCTCCGGCATCGGCTGCTCGTCGCGCATTCCCGCCTACACCAATTGCTATGGATTCCACGGCGTACACGGCCGCTCGCTCGCGGTCGCCGCCGGGCTGAAAGTGACGCGTCCGGACTTGACCGTTGTGGTCGCGAGTGGCGACGGCGACGGCTACTCGATCGGAGGCAATCATTTCCTGCACGCCTGCCGGCGCAACATCGACATGACCTATGTCGTGATGGACAACCGGGTCTATGGCATGACCAAGGGCCAGCCTTCGCCGACGACCGAGCCTGATTTCGATACCGCCCTGTCGCCCGGCGGAACCGGCCTCAGCCCGTTCCATCCGCTGGTCATCGCGCTTGCATCAGGCGCCAATTTCATCGCGCGCTGTTTTTCCGGCGAGCCGAATGAAACGGCCGATATCCTGGTCGAGGCGATCCGGCACCCGGGCTTTTCCTTTGTGGAAATTCTCAGCCCGTGCGTCACCTTCCGCCCCGACGAGAAGGAGTGGAAGAGCCTCGTACACCCCGCGCCGGTGGCGACGACCAATGATCCGGCACGCGCCGCGCGGCGCATCATGACCGATGACGGATTTAACATCGGCATTCTGTACCGCGGCGAACGTCGTCCCTACGGCCCCGAATTCGGCGCCCAGGCGGCCGATCTTGCTGAACTCGAGTGCGAGTTCGAGCAATGAAGAAATCAGACCCGCGGATCGATACGCTTGCCGATCTTCTCGCGGCTGCCTACCGCATCGAAGCCGATGCCGTCGCGCGCTATGAGATGCTCGCCGAGCAGATGGAAACCCATAACAATCCGGAGCTGGTGAAGGTCTTCCGCAACCTCGCTCGCGCGGAGGGGCTGCACGCGGAGGAAATCCGCCGCCAGGCGGGGGGCATCGATGTGGTCGCCCATGCCGAACGGATCGGCGGCTGGCGGCGCGGTGAAAGCCCTGAAGAGGCCGACCTGTCGGCCGCCCATTATATGATGACGCCATGGCACGCGCTGCAGATGGCGCTCGCCGGCGAGAAACGCGCACTGGCCTTCTTCGAAGAAGTCGTCAAGACAACCAAGGACAACAAGATCAAGACGATGGCGGCCGAATTTGTCGAGGAAGAGGCAGAGCACGTCAATCTCGTGCACCGCTTGCTGCGGAATTATCCCGCACCCGCAAGCTCGTGGGCCCGCGACAACGACCCGCCCGCCTCCCAGTAACGTCCAGCCTGCGCTCCGCGCCTTAGAGCATGATCCCGAAAGCCGTGCAGCGGTTTTCGGAAGAGATCATGCTCAAATAAAGCGCCAAAGCAGGATGACGATCCAAAGAAAAGTCATCCCCCTCAGGCGTTGGTCTTGTTTCGCAGGTCCTTGACCCGTACCGCCTTGCCTTGCGAGCGCGGCACTTCGCCGGGCGCGCGGACGACCACTTTGCAGGTCACGCCGATCAACGATTTGATGTGGTGGCGAACCTCTTCGGCCTTGCGGGCAATGTCCGCTTCCGAGCCGCCGGTGTCGGGTGTCCGTTCGACCTCGACGGTCATCGCATCAAGCGCCCCTTCCCGGGTCAGCACGATCTGGTAATGCGGCGACACGCCCGGGAAGCCGACCAAGACGGCCTCGACCTGCGACGGATAAACGTTCACGCCGCGGATGATCAGCATGTCGTCGTCGCGGCCGGTGACCCGCATGATGCGCACGTGGGTCCGCCCGCAACGGCACGGTTCGTCGCTCAGGCTCGTGATATCGCGCGTCCGATAGCGGATCATCGGCAGCGCTTCCTTGGTCAGCGTCGTGATGACGAGTTCCCCGCTTTCGCCGATCGGCAGCGGCTGCAGGGTCTTCGGGTCGACGACTTCGAACAGAAAATGATCTTCCCATCCGTGCAACCCGTTCTGGACCTCGCAGCATTCGCAGGCGACGCCGGGGCCCATGATTTCCGACAAGCCGTAAATATCGATCGCCTGGATTCCGAGCCGCCGTTCGATGTCGCGACGCATGCCGCTGCTCCAGGGCTCTGCCCCGAACAGCCCGAGGCGCAGCGGCGATTTCTGCAGGTTCGCACCCATCGTCTCCGCGACTTCGGCGATATTGAGCGCGTATGACGGCGTGGCACACAGGACGTTCGCGCCGAAATCCTGCAGCAAGGAGACCTGCCGCTCGGTTCCGCCGCCGGACATCGGAACGACGGTGCAGCCCAGGCGCTCGGCGCCGTAATGCGCGCCAAGGCCGCCGGTAAACAGTCCGTAGCCGTAAGCATTATGAACCAGGTCACCCGGCTTGGCGCCCGCACAAGCGAACGAGCGCGCCATCAGATCGGACCAGCGATCGAGATCGCCCGGCGAATAGCCGACCACCGTCGGCTTGCCGGTCGTGCCGGACGAGGCGTGCAGCCGGATCAGCTTTTCGCGCGGAAGGGCGAACAGACCGAACGGGTAATTGTCGCGCAAGTCGGTCTTTACCGTGAAGGGAAAGCGGGCGATATCGGCCAGCGTCCGCAAGTCGGACGGCTTGACGCCGGCTGCATCGAAGGCTTTGCGGTAATGCGGGACGCGCTCATAGACATGATTGAGAACGCTGCTGAGGCGCTCGGTCTGCAATATGCGAAGCGCCTCGCGCGGCATCGTCTCCGTGCGCGGATCGAACATGCTGTGGTCGGAATTTCTTGCGGCTGGCTGCGCTGTCATGGCTGTATCTCCACAAGATCGTCTTTCATCGGGTGCTGATTCATGGTGCGGACATAACGGTTCACGACAGCGCCAACGACCAGCCGGGCTTTGCGGCGCCGTCCTCGATGCCGGCGCCGCGCGACGGAACATGATGGAGCGCGAACCCCTGATTGTAGGCGGCGCGCGTGACGAGGTTGAACTTGAGGAGCCAGCCGGTCGCGAATACCGCCAGGCCGGCGCCCGCAAACAGGACCGGCTGCGCCGAGACGAATACAAACCCGAGCGCTGCAAGCGCGACGGGAAGCGCAAGGCCCAGGGTGACAAGCCAGATCCGCAAGTCGGCGAGGCGATCGAGCGTGCGGATCGGTGCACTGGCCCCGATCAATGCGCCAAGGTAGTTCCGCCAGAACAACGCACGCGCGGCGGCGAGAAGAATGACGGCGGCCGCGCCGGCTTCGGCCATCGGCCCGCCGATGTCGAAGACCGCAAGCGCGGAAACAAAGAGGCCGCCGCCTTCGGCGAGGCCGGTGCTCACGACCAGGGGCACGATGCGAGGCTCGCGCCAGGCCGGGATGCCTCTGGCCTCCCGCAAGATCATCACCTGCGCAAGGAGAAAGATCAGGCCGGCAACGGCGGCCGCGACCGTGAGAACCGGGTTCTCCAGCCACAGCGCGACCGCAGCGAGCGGAAAAAGAACGGTCGCAACCCAAGCCTCGCGCGCCATCCATGATCGCTGCGGCTGCAGAAAGACATTGAGCGCGCGCAAGGGGCGGCCGATCTTTGCGAGAACGAGCAATAATCCGAGCGCAACAAGGCCGATGGCCGCGCAGCCGAGCAACAGCCGGGGCAGCCCCGCAAGCCCGCTTGCCGCCACGAAGGCGAAGAGTCCGGCCCCGGCGCCGCCGCACATGAAATTGCCGGCCGCTTTCCAGTCCCAGTGCTGTTGATGCCAAGGCTCGACCCCGCGTGTGCGAACGCCGCCCGCGGAAGCGATTGCGACGGCATCGGATCGCGGAGTCGCGTTACCGCCGTCGTGCTTGCCGTAGGCGTAGTAAAAACGCGGCCCGGTGCCGATCTCCTCATGCATCCGGAAATACTGTTGCTCACGCAAGATCTGCGAGACGTTGCTGCCGGGATCGTCAACGTCGCCAAAATGCAGCGCACTGGCGATACAGGCATTGACGCAGGCCGGCGTCGCATCGGGATCGACGCCGGGGCGCAGCCCGCCGGCGAGTCCGGCATCGATCCGGTTCGCGCAGAACGTACATTTCTGCGCCACCCCGAACATTCGCGGATCGCCGCGCTCGACCTCCTGCGGCATCGCCTCCCGCCCATAGGCGAAACGCCAGCCCTCGACCTTGAAGCGTGCCTGATAGGGACAGGCGACATCGCAATAGGCGCAGCCGATGCAAAGGTCATAATCGATCGTGACGATGCCGTCGGCGCGCTTGCGGGTCGCGGTCGAGGGACAGACATGCATGCAGGGCGGGTCGTCGCAATGCTGGCAGCCGACCGGCACGAAGGTGCGCCGGACATCGGGATAGGTTCCCGATTCGATGTCCAGCACCTTGCGCCATTGCACCGCCGGCGAGGTGGCATTGGCGTGCCGGCACGCCGCGGTGCAGGTCTGGCATCCGACGCAACGTTCGAGATCGGCCACCATCGCCCAGCGTGTCATGCGGCGCTCCGAACCGGCGTGACCTTGACCTTGACGAGGTCCGCGCTCGAACCGGTCGCGTCGGTCAGGTCGAGCATCATCGGCATCAGCGCATTCATGCTCGGGGCTTCAAAATCCTTCGCGAATGGCGTCGCCCAGTGATCGAACTGGCCGATCATCAGGATCGTGTCCGGACGAATGCCTTCACACAGCATGACGCGGCCGCGCGTCTGGTTGAGCGGCGACCTCACCTCGACCAGGTCGCCGTCCGCGATGCCGAGCCGCTCCGCCGCGGCATGGTTCATCACCACATTGCCGTGGCCGGCGACATTCTCCGCGACTTCCTTGATGAGCTGGATGCCGACATTGCCGCCCCACGAATATTGCATGCTGCGCGCGGTGATCAGCCAGAACGGGTAGTCGTCGATCCGCACACTGAAATGCCGTGCAAGCGCGCTCTCCCACAGTCCGGCAAGGTCGCGCCAATGCGGCAACGCCTCGTATTCTTCGAGCTGCCGCTCCCACCAGGTGATGCCGTGCTCATGCAGGCGCCGGCCAAGCTCCTTGCCAACGCGCAGGAGGCGTTCCTGATACGGCTGTTCGAAGCGCAGTCCGGAGGCAACGAGCTTGGGGTAAAGATACCATTGCAGCTTCGGGAACGGTTTCACGCGGAAACCGTGCTCGCGGTAATAGGCAAGGCCGTGCGCATCGGCGCCGTCGGTCAGCTCCGCGCTCGCCGCCTTGCAGGTGGCGTCCCAGATCGTTTCGACGTCATGGACCTGCGACGGCGCCAGCGAGAAATCGTAGTTCGCACCGGACAGCCTGACGCCGGCGGCGCCGCGATTGATGGCTTCGTTATAGGGCTCCAGCAATCCGGTGCGGCACGCAAGCTCGGTCGCAATCCAGGTGAAGTCGCGGGATTCGCCCTGGGCGGGGACGGCGGGGGCGCGCAACGCGAAGCCCTGATAGTCCCAGAACTGCTCGACATACTTGGTCCCGCCTATTCGTAGAAGCTGCAATCCTTCGAGATCGGTGCAGTCGGGAAGCAGAACGTCGGCCATGTGGTTGGTTTCGTCGCGCGTATAGGCAAAGCACACGACGAATGGAAAGCGCGCCATCGCCTCCCCGATCGCGCGGGTATCCCAGAACGAGATGGCCGGATTGGTGCGGTAGACGAACCAGACATCGGGCGGCAGGGCGTGCGGCAGCTTGTCGAAATCCTCGCGCTGCATCATCCAGGCCAGGTGCGTCGGCCCGAGCGCCTGGCTCCAGGCCGAATTGGCCACCAGCGGAACGAGCGTCCGGTGCGCGCTGCGCGCCGGCGGACGCGCCATCCAGTCGTCCTTGCCGGTCGGGTTCATGGGATAGTCCATGAAGCCGTCCCGTCCCGGCTTGACGCTCGACCAGCGGTTGTCGGCCGGACGATTGAGCCGCACCGTCGTCCCGAGCGTACCGCCCGGCACCTCAAGCGCGCCGACCAGGCAGGCCAGGAGCGTGCGCGCCCAGCAGCATTCGTATCCACCCCAGCCATTGTTCACGGTCTTGCCAAGCGAGATCGCCACCGGCCGCAACGGCAGTGTCTCGCCTTCAATCTCGATGGTCGCCCCGACGCGGGCATGGTCGAGGTATTCGCCGGCAATGCGCCGGATGGTGCCGGCCGGGACATCGCAGATGGCGCTCGCCCATTCCGGCGTATAATCGTGAACATGGGCGGCAAGCCGCGCGAACGCGGTGGTGGCCGGGACGGCGCGATGCGGCGTCTGTTCGCCGTCGGCGCCGATTTCAAGTCCGTCGGCGGTGAACTCGCCCTCGAGCGCGGGCTCAATTCCCGGGTGGTCGAATTCAACGGCGCGCCCGGTGGCGCGGTCGACCACCAGCGGCTTCTGCGAAGCCGGATCGCGCAGGAAGAACCCGTTCGACCCGACCAGATAAGGCGAGGCGGTGCGCCCGGCGAGGAAACGCAGGTCCAGGCGCTCGCGCGGCTGCTCGTGCAGCAGCACGTGGATCATCGCGAACATGAACGCCGAATCGGTTTTCGGCTTGATCGGAATCCATTCCGCCGAGCAGGCGCCGGTGACCGACAGGTGCGGCTCGATCTGCACGCGCTTCATGCCGCGCTTGCGGGCGTCCGCGTGCCGCTTGACGCCGCAGACGCCGCCGGACGCCTCGACATTCGCACCGAATGAAACGAGATAGTCGCAGAGCGGCGTATCGGGAGACACCGTAAACGCGCGGTGCCAAAGCTCGCCATAGAGGTGCTCGGAATGATAGCACTTGACGCCCTGGCCGCTGCCGAAACTCATGTCGACCGGGCCCCATGCGGTCAAGAATGCCGGCAGCGTTCCCATATAGGCGGTCGGCGTTCCGCCGCCACCGAAACTCGCCGCAACACGCGGATAGCCGGACTCGTCCAGCAATCCGGCGGCGCGCACCGCCTTGAGCTTTTCCGCGACAAGATCGAGCGCCTCGTCCCAGGAAATCCGCACGAACCGCGGGTCCTCATTGCGCCCCTTTTTGGGATTGGTGCGCCGCATCGGATAGAGGACGCGGTTCGGGTTATAGGCTTTCTGGACCAGCCCGAATGCCTTGACGCAGACCTTGCCGCCGGCGGGATGAATGTCGGCGGCATCGAAATTCGACGCGACCTCGGTCGCGACGCCGTCCTCGATGCGAACCTTCAAAAGATCGGGTCCGGCCACGCATTGATAGCAATAGGTCGAGACGAACCGCTCGCCGCCCTGTCCATTCACCGGCATGGCACGCCCGATGTCATCCGGCCGTAGCGGCTGCGCGCTTGGCCGCCTTGGCTTTCAGGCGTTCGATGGTCTTGGCGACATCGACAACGAAGCGCGTATGCGTTGCGGTCCCGATCGGCTCCATATCGTCGTGCGCGGTGACGTTGAACGTCACCTTGCGGCCGTCGACCGCCGCAACGGTCGCCGTGATCTCGACTTTCATCCCGGGCAATGACGGGGCGGTGTGGCGCACAGAAAGTTCCATGCCGACCGAGTCTTCGCCCGGGCTCGAATGCGGGAGCAACAGGTTGCGGCACGTCTGCTCGATGTCGCGGACGAAGAATGGTGTGGCGTAAACGCGGCCCTCTTCGCCCATGAAACCAATCGTGCGTTCCTTGTCGACGACAATCTCAGCGGTCGTGGAAACGCCCGGCTGAAGGCTCTCTTTCATCGGACTCTCCGAAAGATCAATGATTACAGTCAGCCTATTCGCCGGAGCCCGCTGGTGAATTGACCAGAGTCAAGATTTGCGGCTCGCCTCATATGCCCAGATATGCGCGCTGCACCCGTTCATCGGCCGCGATTTGTGCCGCCGTCCCGGAGGCCGTGATGCGTCCGGTTTCCAGCACATAAGCGCGGTCCGCGATCGCGAGTGCCGCGCGCGCGTTCTGCTCGATCAGCAGAACGGTCACGCCCTCGTTCTTGAGACGGACGATCGCGTCAAGGATCTGGTCGACGAGAATTGGCGCCAGCCCGAGCGAGGGTTCGTCGAGCAAGAGGAGACGCGGCTTGGCCATCAGCGCGCGGCCGATCGCCAGCATCTGTTGCTGGCCGCCGGAAAGCATGCCGGCGGTCGACCGGTTGAGCGGACGCAGCATCGGAAACAGCTCATAAACGCGGGCAAGCTCGGCGGACAGATCGTCCGATCGGCGCCACCACGCCCCGAGCATGAGATTGTCGTTCGCGGTCAATGGCGCAAACAATTGCCGGCCCTCGGGAACCTGGGCGATGCCGAGCGGCACGCGCGCGTGTGCAGGCAGGCGGTCGATCGCCCGGCCCTCGAAACGGATGGTTCCCGCCGCGGCCGGCTGCACGCCGCTGATGGCGCGCAGCAGCGTCGTCTTGCCCGCGCCATTGGCGCCCACGAGGCTTACGATTTCACCCGGCTGGATATTCATCGAGACGCCGTGCAGCGCCTCAATGCGCCCATAGCCGCTGGTCAGGTTCCTGATCTCAAGCAACCGCGCGACCCCGTGCGTTGTGCGTTCCAAGATAGGCTTCCACCACCGCGGGATTCGAACGCACCTCGGCGGCGCTGCCTTCGGTCAAGGTGCGGCCGTTCGCGAGTACGTGAATGCGGTCGGAGATATTCATGACAAGGCGCATGTCGTGCTCGACCAGTACGATAGTCACCCCCTCGCGCACGATTGCGCGAATGATTTCATCGAGTTCCCCGGTCTCGACCGGATTGCATCCGGCCGCCGGCTCATCGAGCAGGAGCACCTGCGGCTCGCTGGCCAGGGCGCGCGCGATCTCCAGGCGCTTCATCGCGCCATAGGGAAGTGAACCCGCGGGCTTGTCAGCATCGGCCTCAAGTCCCACCCGCGCCAGCGCCGCCAGCGCCGCTTCGCGCGTGGCGCGGTTCTGCCGGCGAACTGCCGGCAGATGCAGCAGGTCCTGGATGACGTTCGTGGTCTCATGCCGGTTGCGGCCGACCATCACATTTTCGAGCGCGCTCAGACGAAAGAAGATCTGCAGGTTCTGAAATGTCCGCGACAGACCGCGACGGGCGAGCCGGTCGGGTGCAAAGCCGCTGACGTCGACGCCGTCAAGCAACACCCGCCCCGCCGCCGGCCGGTACACGCCGGAAATCAGATTGAACAAGGTCGTCTTGCCCGCGCCGTTCGGCCCGATGATGGAAAACACGCAAGCCCTCGGGACCGACAAAGTGACATCGTCGATCGCGCGTACCCCGCCAAAGGCGATCGAAAGGCGCTCGACCTGGAGGATGCTCACGGCGCGCGTCCCGCCAGTGCAGCGCCGAGCGTGGGAACAATACCCCGCCGCAGCAGGATCATGAAGCCCATCACGATCAGACCGAGCGCCATGTGTTCATAGTCGTGGAAGCCGGTCAGCGCCTGCGGCAGGACCACCAGCACGCCGGCACCGACCAGCGAGCCGAAGATCGAACCCATGCCGCCAAGCACCACCATGGCGACGAGCTCGATCGAGCGCATGAAGCCGGCCAGGTCGGGCGTGATGTGCCCGTTCAGCAGCGCCAGATACGATCCCGCGACCGAGGCATAGACCGCCGAAATCACGAACACGCCGAGCTTCTTGCGCGCAACCCGGACCCCGAGCACCAGCGCCGCCACCTCGCTGTCGTGGATGGCCTGCAGGGCGCGACCGCTCGGGCTGTCGATCAGGTTGAGCGCCAGCGCGACGCCGACGGCCAGCGTGCCGGCGGCGACCCAGTACCAGGCCTTCGAGCCGTGCACCGGCCAACCGAAAAGCACGAGCCGCGGCACCGACATGCCGTCCGGGCCGCCGGTCCATCCGGCTTCGTTGGTCAACACGATCGCGATCATGAGCCCGAAGCCGAGCGTAGCGACCGCCAGATAATGCCCCTTCAGGCGCAGGATCGGCTGCCCGACGACATAGGCAACCAGCGCCGACGCGCCCGCGCCGGCAAAAATGCAGAACCACGACGGCAGGCCGAGATGCGTGGGCCCGATCGCCACCGCATAGGCGCCGATGCCGAGAAATCCGGCATGTCCGAGACTGACCTGACCGGCGAAGCCCATCAGCAGGTTCAGCCCGATCACCGCAAGCGCGAAAATGAAGACGAGCGCGCCGATGCGATAGTAGAACGGCGAGGGAAAAATCAGCGGCAGCGCGAGCGCGACGAACACGACCGCAACCAGCGGCGTATAGCGGCTGTCGATCAGGCGGGCCATCGCTATACCCGCTCGACCTTGGCGCGCCCGAGCAGGCCTTGCGGCATCACGAAGAAAACCGCCAGGATGACAAGGAACGCGACGACATCCTTGTACTTGGAGGACAGATAGCCCGCGCTGAACGCCTCCAGCAGGCCGAGCAGCAGGCCGCCGACCACGGCACCGAGCGCATAGCCCATGCCCCCGAGCATGGCGGCGGCGAAGCCTTTCAGCGCCAGCAACGTGCCGACATCGTAACTGGTCAGCGTGATCGGCGTGACCAGGATGCCGGCAAGCGCGCCGATCGCGGCCGAGATCGCAAACGAAAATCCGATCATGTGACCGGTATTGATGCCGACAAGCCGCGCCGCCAGCCGATTCGCGGCGGTTGCGATGACCGCCTTGCCGAACAGCGTGCGGTCGATGAAGACCCACAGGAGGACCACGATCACGGTCGCGCCCGCAAGCACGACCAGGCTTTGCGGCAGGATCGCGGCGCCGCCGATGCGCAGCGGATCGGTGCCAAACAGATGCGGAAGGCTGTGAAACCGCTTGTCGAACACGACCTGCGCGGCCCCGCGCAGGAAGATCGAGGCGCCGATCGTAATCATGATCAGCGTCACCGTATCCGCGCCGCGCGCCGGCTCAATCGCGAAGCGATGCAGCAGCAACCCGATCGCGACCGCCGCCACCACCGCCAGCACGGCCGCGAGCGGCAGCGGCACCCCGGCAAGCGCCAGAAAGACGGTGGTCATGCCGCCAAGCATGACAAACTCGCCCTGGGCGAAATTGATGATGCCTGAGGCGTTGTAGATCAGCGTGAAGCCGAGCGCCACCAGCGCATAGACGGCGCCGACGGTGAGCCCTGAAAACAGGAATTGCAGGAACTCGGCCATGGATCGCCTACCCGACGCTGTACGCTCCGAAACGGCGGCGCATGCGCCGCCGTGCCCTTCGTCAGGCCGGAACCCTTTAGTTCAGCAGCGTCCAGTCGCCTTTCTTGATTTCGAGCATCCGGAAGGCCGACAGATCGAGACCCATATGGTCGGTCGGCGACATCGTCACGATTCCGCCGGTACCGACATAGCCCTTGGTCTTCTCGATTTCGTCGCGCACCTTGGCCTTGTCGGCGCTCTTGGCGCGCTGCATCGCTCCGACCAGGATCATCAGGCCGTCATAGGCATGGCCGCCGAAGGTGGAAACCGCCTGGCCGGTCTTCTCCCGATAGATGCGCGAATAGTCGACCACGACCTTCTTCTGCGGATCCTTTTCGGGCAGCTTGTCGGCCACCAGCAGAGCCGCCGCCGGAAGCCGCACGCCCTCGGCCGCCGGGCCGGCCAGATCGATGTACTGCTTCGACGCGACGCCATGGCTCTGATAGAGCGGCACGGTGATGCCGAGCTGGCGATAGTTGCGCGTGACGATCGCCGGCCCCTGGCCGAAGCCCGGATTGATCACCGCCTGCACACCCGCCTTGTTGCGGATATTGGTCAGTTGCGGGGTCATGTCGCTGTCACGCGGGCCATAGGTTTCTTCATGCGCGATGGTGATGCCTTTGGCGGGCGCAACGCCGACGCACTGGTCGCGCATCGACTTGCCGAAGGCGTCGGTGCCCGAAATCAGCGCCACCGTCGTCATCTTGCGCGCCTTGAGATCGCCGAAGATCTTCTCGCAGGCCATCTTGTCGGTGTGCGGGGTCTTGAACACCCATTTGCGCACCGGCTGGATGATCTGGATGGCGCCGGCGAGCGAGATGAACGGGATCTGCGCTTCCTCGAACACCGGGATCATGGCCAGCGTCGCGCCGGTCGTCGTGCCGCCGACCATGGCCACGATCTTGTCTTCCTCGACCAGGCGCGTGGCAAAGGTGCGCGCCGCATTGGCGTCGCCGCCGTCGTCATAGATCACGAGCTGAAGCTTCTGGCCGTTGACGCCACCCTTGGCATTGATGGCGTCGACATACATTTCCAGCGTCTTTTTCTCGGGGTCCCCGAGGAACGACGCCGGTCCGGTCACCGAAAGCACGGCACCGATCTTGACCTGGGCGGCCGCCTCGTATCCGGCACCGGTCAATGCCAGCAATCCAATGCCGGCTGCGGCGACGATTTGTTGCATTCTCCTCATCGTTAACTCCCTCATCCGTGGACTTTTGCGGATATTTCTGGATATTTTCTTATTTGCTTATCAAAATGCGGCCTACTCCAAATTGACCAAACGCAAGAACCGCGGGGGCAAGGCCGGCCGGCCTTCCCGTTGACGGCCGAGGCCCTTGCACGGATGGCGAGAGGACAGGCGCAGTTCCCGTGACCACGATGGCCGCCACCAGGATCGCCGCGATCCATTACCGGACGGGCTTTCCGATCGACGATCTTCTGCGCGCGCTCGGCGAGCGGCTGCGCGCCGATTCCGTACGCCTGGGCGGGATCATGCAGGCGAACATCGCCGACGCCGGCAGTCCTTGCGCCGACATGATGCTCACCGAGCTCGGCTCCGGCGCGCGCATCGAAATTTCGCAGCGCCTCGGACCGCTCGCGCAGGGCTGCCGGCTCGATTCCGGGCGGCTGGCGGAGGTCGGCGTCCTGCTCGAGCGCGCATTTTCGGGCGACCTCGAGCTCCTGATCCTCAACAAGTTCGGACGGGCGGAGGCCGAAGGCCACGGGCTGCGCCGCAATTTCGCGCGCGCCATGGAAGCCGGCGTCCCGGTTCTCACCGCGGTGCGCCCGCCCTATGACGAGGCCTGGCAGGACTTTCATGGCGGGTTGGCGAGCGCGCTCGAACCCGATATTGAGCGCGTGCACGCCTGGTGCCTGCGTGCCGTCGAAGAGCAGCGCCGCATTCGCCGCAGCATGAAACAGATCTGACGGACCGACCAATTGAATAGCGAAAGCAAAAAGCCCGGCCTCGCCATCGGGATCGTGACCGTGTCCGATCGCGCGAGCAGCGGCGTCTATCCGCCGATCGGCAGCGATGCCATCGAGCAATATCTGCGCGAGAAGATCGTGACGCCGTGGCAGGCGGTGCACCGGCTCACGCCCGACGGCACCGAGATCGTGCGCGACGTCCTGATCGAGCTCGCCGACCGCGCCGGCTGCGCACTGATTTTGACCACCGGCGGCACCGGGCCGGCCGCGCGTGACTGCACGCCCGAGGCAACGGAAGCCGCCTGCACGCGCATGATGCCGGGCTTCGGCGAACTGATGCGGCGCGAAAGCCTCAAGCAGGTGCCGACCGCGATCCTTTCCCGTCAATGCGCGGGCGTTCGCGGCCGCACGCTGATCGTCAACCTGCCCGGCCGCCCGGGCTCGATCCGCACCTGTCTCGACGCCGTCTTTCCGGCAATCCCCTATTGCCTCGACCTGATCGGATCGCCCGGCCTGGAGACCGAACCGAAGGCGTTCCGGCCGCCCGGTTGACCCCCGCTACCTGGCCTTGATACGACGCCAGGGCGCGGACGGCATCAGGCCGTCCGTGCAGCCGCGGCCAATGCCGCTCGCCAATCCGACGGATCATTGCGATGACGACAGAGTATCTGCAGCCCGGCCGCTTCATCGACAGCGATTCCCCGCAGGTGATCGCATTCGCTCGCGACGTCAGCGTGGATGCCGGAAGCGATCTCGAACGCGTGCTGCGGCTCTTTGAGCGCATCCGCGACGGCATCGTGTACGACCCTTATGTCGATCTCTCCGATCCAGCCAACTATCGGGCGAGCATTGTCCTTGAGCGCGGACGCGGCTTCTGCATCGGCAAGGCCGCGCTGCTTGCCGCCAGCGCCCGCGCCATCGGCGTCCCCGCCCGCGTCGGCTATGCCGACGTCAGGAACCACATGACCTCGCCGCGCCTCTACGCCCGCCAGAAGAGCGATCTGTTCATGTGGCACTCCTATTCCGACCTGTTCCTTGCCGGCCGCTGGGTCAAGGCAACGCCGGTGTTCGACCT
>WBUW01000375.1 GCA_008933495.1 Pseudorhodoplanes sp. | reverse complement strand
GCGCGGCGATGGTGGCGGCCGAACGCGCCTGGATCGCGGCGGATTTTCCGGCCGACGCGCCGGCGCTGGCGGCGCTGGCCGGCGCGGCGCTGGCCGCGGCGAAACGGCAATAAAAAACCCCGGGCCGGGCCCGGGGTTTTCTCATTCCTTATGTGGCAATGCTCAGTAGCGCGTGACCACCGGGCCGACGCCGCCGAAGCGGTAATTGAGGCCGAGCTTGACGAGATGGGCCTGCGAGTCGACGTCGATGGCGAGCGGTGCCGGCCGGTCGGTGCCGAAATCGAGGTAATTGTATTCAAGCTTGGCCGACCAGTTGGGCGAGATGGCCCATTCGAGGCCGGTGCCGACGGTCCAGCCGGTGCGCGTGTCGCCGACCGTCACGCCGCCGAGGGTGTAGTCGGTATCCATCCAGGCGCCGCCGCCCTTGACGTACCAGAGCATGTTGTCGAAGGCGTAGCCGACGCGCGCGGTCGCGGTGCCGTACCAGTTGTGATCGGCGGCAACGGCGGCCGGGATCGAGGTCGAGCCGTCGGCATTGGTCCACGACCAGTCGCCCTCGACGCCGAACACGAACGCGCCGGTCTGCCAGTTGAAACCGATCTGCGCGCCGCCCAGGAAGCCGTCGGCGGCGAGGTTGCTCTTGGTGCCGGTGGTGAGATTGGTGACTTCGTTGTCGCCCCAGCCGTAGCCCAGATGGCCGCCGATATAGAAGCCGCTCCAGTTGTAGGCGACCGGCACCGGCGCGGGCGGCGCCTTGTAGACCGGCCGGCGGCCGAGATCGGCCGCGGACGCGGCGGTCGCGCCGAGCGCGAGGCTGGTGGCGGCGATGAGCGCGAGAGTGAGACGACGCATGTGCTCCCCCATTGTTTCGGGTGTTGAACTTCGAACCTGTCGGTCAGATGCTTTGCATGAGCGGCCCAAAAGCGGCTCGTTCGCGGCATAAAACGGGTGAGACCGTGAAAAGTTCGAGTTCCCCGACAAAAACTGCCCCGCTGTCTCTCTCACGCAACAGCCGCACCGGACGGACCCGGCGCGCGGCGGTTGCATGGTAGGGACTGGTGACGGGCCCTGATCTCTCCACTAGTCTGCGCGCGTTAATGGAGCGTTAAGAGCTTGGGACCGGGCCGATGCAGGGGTTCTGGCGTGCGCTTGCCATTTTCGTGACTGGCGGGGTGCTCGGCGCGGGCTTGGGCACGGCGCTCGGCTTCTTTCTTTTCCCCTTTGCGTTTCCGCCGCCGCCGGCCGCCGAACAACTGATCGGGAGCGACCGCTCCGCGCTCGTCGCCACCGGCACCTTCATCCATGCCAATCCGTCCGATCCCGTTCACTGGGGCCGCGGCAAGGTGAGCGTCTATGAGAAGACGGTATTTCTGGAACCGGACTTCGAGGTCGGACCGGGCCCGAAATACCATGTCTATCTTGTCCCGAAGGCCGGCATCCGCACCAATGCGGACATGAGCGACGTGATGTTCGTCGATCTCGGCCGCCTGCGCGCCTTCAAGGGCAGCCAGCGCTATCCGATCCCCGCCGGCGTCAACCTGAAGAACTATCCGAGCGTGATCGTCTGGTGCGAGCAGTTCAGCGTGCTGATCTCGCCGGCGGATCTCAAAACGGCGAATTGAACTTGCGAACGAGGGGCTGCGGACGCGCCGCAGCCCCCAACGCGTTCAGGTCTGTTTTCGCTGACGTCGCGCCGCCCGATACAGGACGACGGCGAGAACCAGAAATACGACGGCGCCGATGCCCCAGACACGGATATATCCCGGCATGTTCAGGCCCGGCACCACCGCATAGACCAGCGCAAGCGCAAGCCAGACAAAAACGACGACGAGCAAGAGGATGAATTCCTGCTTCATGCTGGCCTCCCTCAATGCGCGCCGCCGCCGGAGGCGGTGACCGGCAGGGATTGCATCAGTTCGAATGCGCCGATCGTGGCGCCGTACATGGCCGCAACCAGCAGCACGACAGCCACCGGCCCCGTCCACGCCGCCGCCGGCGCGTCCGGCCGTATTGCCGGTCTCGGCCTCGGTTCCCGGGGGGCGGCACGGCCGCGCCGCGCGGGCACGAGACTGCGCAGAACGCCGAAAACCGACACCGCGAGCGCCGAAGCAAACAGCACTCCGCCGGCGCCGACCATCGCCATGAACGGCCGCCAGACGGCCGGCGCAGCGCCGTCATACCCGATGTCGATGATGCGCCGCGGCACGCCCAGGAAACCGGCGCCGATGCCGCCGGCTCCGAACAGGAGCAGGCCCGCCAATACGACCCACGGCATCACGCTGAGCAGCCGCGGCCGCCAAAGCGGACGCCCGCTGATGGCCGGGACCGCCAGCGTCAACATCGCGATGAAGGTCTGCGTCACCGTGCCGACGGCGAAGAAATGGAAATAGCCGGGCACGAACATGGTGTCGCTGAGCAGCGCCGCCAGCTTTTCCTGGATCAGCACGAACGCAAACACGAGTCCGATCAGCATGGTGAGAATGGCAACGCCCATATTCGCCATCGCCGGATTGTCCCATGGCAATTGCCGCAGGCGGCCGAGCACGCCGGACTTGCCGCCGGCGCGCGCGTAGGCCTCCAGCGAGGCGACGATGATCAGAAACGCGATCAGGGTGGGAACGCTGACAAAAAGCGAGAGCAGCGAGCCCGCCACGCGCATGGCTTCCGGCAACGTCGGTTCGAGGAACATGTGATAGAGCGACGTCGGCGGCACGAACACGAGATAGGAAGCGAACACGAGCTTGGAGAATGCAGGCCCGGTGACCGGCGAAATTCCGGTCAGGTCCTGCGTCAACGCGTACCAGATCAGCACCGTCGCCATCAGCGGCAGATAGTGCAGATTGTGGAACAGGATGTGCCAGTCGGTGGTCGCCGCGTGCGGGAAGGCCCCAAGCCCCAATCCCCACAACAGACCGGGCAGAAACGCGTTGACCGCAGCGATGGCGCTGACGATCAAAAATCCGGCCCACGCCAGAAGCCCGAAGCCGAGCGCGGAAAGCCCGCCGTCGGCATGCCGGCGGGTCGCCAGAATGGTTGCGATGCTGCTGACCGCGATCATGGCGAAGCCCGCCGCCAGCAGCAGATAGCCGCCGGTCATCCCCGCGACCGTCCCGGGATCCTCGCTCCCGAGTTCCGGATTGGCGTCATAGAGCAGCGGGGTTCCGGTGATGGCGACGAGTTCCGACAGGACAAAGCCGGCCCCGATCACGATCGCGCCGCTCCACGCCAGACCGCGCAGGACGAGGGCGCCCTTCCTCTCCGCGGCGGCGAGAAGCAGGACCGTCGCGGCCTGCGCGGTATAGAGCCAATAGAAGAATGCGGTCGTGCCGTGCAGCGTCAGCACGCGGTAGCCGGTGTCGGGCCCGGGAGCGAGTATGCCGGACCGCGCGAGCGCCATCGCGACGCCGTAGGCGATGCCGAGCGCGAGGGCGAGCAGTGACAGGCCGATCAGGAATCCGCACAGGTAGCGGTCGGGCTTCGGTACGGCCGCGAAGCGGTCAACCGCGGTTGCCGGAAGATGCAAGGATGTCGTGGACATGGATGTTGTGGACATGGCGGCCTCCTCACGCGACCACAATCCGGCCGCTCATCGCGTCGTGCGCCGGTCCGCAGAAGACCGTGCAATAGACCAGGATGCGGCCGGGGCGCTGGAAAGTGATGGTCTGCTCGCTGACGACATTGGCGCGCAGCCGGACGATCCGGCTGGCATTGCCGAACTGCAGGGATGCGCCGTGGGTCACGTC
>WBUW01000374.1 GCA_008933495.1 Pseudorhodoplanes sp. | reverse complement strand
TGTCCGCACTGTCATTGCCGGGCTTGACCCGGCAATCCATCATCTTGAGACGACTCTTCTTTTTTGCGACGGATGCGCGGGTCAGGCTCGCGCGTGACCGGTCGGAAATTGGCGCCGGTGGTATGAGATGCGGCCGCGCCGAATACCGCTCGGCGCGCTCAGACGTGCTGGCCGCCATTGATGTGGATTTCAGCGCCGTTCACATAGGAGCTTGTCTCGGTGCACAGCACATAGACGATCTTGGCCACCTCGTCGGGCGTGCCCAGCCGCTGCATCGGGATCTGCTCGACGATCTTTTCGGTGCCCGGCGACAGGATCGCGGTGTCGATCTCGCCCGGCGCGATGGCATTGACGCGGATGCCGAGCCGGCCGAAGTCGGAGGCCATCTCGCGCGTCAGCGCCGCCAGCGCCGCCTTCGATGTCGCATAGGCTGCGCCGGCAAACGGATGCACGCGCGAGCCGGCGATCGAGGTCACGTTGACGACCGAGCCCTGCGCCGCCTCGAGCGGGTCGATCAGGCCGCGCGCCAGCATGACCGGGGCGAAGAAATTCACCGCAAAGACGTGCTGCCAGGCCTCGACCGTGGTGTCGATGGAGCCGAGCCGCGCGCCGCCGTCCGCCTTGGGCGAGATGGCGGCATTGTTGACCAGCGCGTGCAGCATCCCGTCCGGCAGCCGCCGCTTGATCTCCTCGATCGCCGCGCGCGTGCTGGCGTGATCGGCGAGGTCGACCTGGATGTGGTCCTCGGGGCCCATTTCCCACGGGCAGTTTTCCGGAAAGCCGTGGCGCGAGCAGGTGATGACGCGCCAGCCCGCGGCCGAGAAGCGTTTCACGGTCGCATGCCCGATGCCGCGGCTTGCTCCGGTCAGGAGCAGGGTGCGGCGCGGCTGGTTGCTGGACGCTTTGGGCATGGGCAAATCCTAAAGCATTCTAGCGCGCGGTGCGCGGGCCGGCACGACAAGGGTCAAGAGCGGGACAAAAATCACGGATAGAGCCGGGTCCTGCTCCAGGCCGCGCCCGGCCGTTCGCGGCGGAACAGGACGCGGTCGTGCAGCCGGAACGGGCGATCGGCCCAGAACTCGATCTCGTGCGGGACGATGCGAAAGCCGGACCAATGCGGCGGGCGCGGGACGGTGCCGGCGCCGAATTTCGCGGTGTAGCGCGCGACCGCCTTCTCGAAGGCCAGCCGGCTTTCGAGCGGCTGCGACTGCTTGCTGGCCCAGGCACCGATCTGGGACAGGCGGGCGCGGGTTGCGAAATAGGCGTCGGCCTCGGCCGCGGTCACGATCTCGGCCGGGCCGCGCACGCGCACCTGCCGGTTGAGCGTCTTCCAGTAGAACAGGAGCGCGGCCTTCGGCATTGCGGCCAGTTGCCGGCTCTTGATGCTGTCCATATTGGTGTAGAAGACGAAGCCGTCCCGGTCGAAACCTTTCATTAACACCATGCGCACGTCCGGCAGCCCGTCGGGATCGACGGTTGCGATCGCCATGGCGTTGGGATCGCGCGGTTCGCTGGCGATCGCCTCCTCGAACCAGGCCGCGAACAGGGCGAAAGGCTCGTCGGCTTCTGTGAAATCACCAGTCGTTAACCAGACCGGGTGTTTGATGGGCGCCTTGTCTGTCATCCCGTGGAGCACCGCGTGGCCGGCTCTGTGGCAATTCGGACGGTCCGGCTGGCGTCTTATAGGCGAATGCCGATGGCCCGCCTATGGCCGCGCCTTAGACTTTCGGCACCGGGTCTTGCGCTGCTCATGGCCGTTGCCGGCGGCGCCGGCGGATGCAGCATGCCGATCGGCTCGCTGACCGGCGACGACAAATCCGACCGTACCGGCTCGATCAATGCGCCGGCCACCGCGGCGCATGCGTCGGCGGTGCCGGTCCGCTCCGACCTGCCGGCCGAGGCCGACCTTGCGATCGCGCGCGCGACCGCGATCGACATTCTCAGCCGCGGCGGCAAGGATGCGAGCGCGCCGTGGGAAAATCCGAAAACCGGCGCCCGCGGGACGGTCACGCCGGTGGCGAGCGCCTACAATCAGGGCGGCTTCGTCTGCCGGGATTTCCTGGCGAGCTATCTGCGCGACGGCGCGGAAAGCTGGCTGCAGGGCGAGGCCTGCCGGATGCATCACGGCCGCTGGGAAGTCCGCAACCTCAAGCCCTGGAAACGCTCCTGAGCCGGGCGCGCCGGCCCGCCGCCGGCCGATGATTGCGAATCGGCGGCCGGCTTCCCACATTTATCCGCAACAGGCCGGGACCGCCCCGGCACCGGTCAAGTGACGGAGTGAAAGAGGAATGCGCGACCCCTACGAGGTGCTGGGGGTGCCGCGGGGGGCGTCCGCATCCGCTATCAAGAGCGCCTTCCGCAAGCTTGCCAAGAAGCTGCACCCCGACGCCAACAAGAACGATCCGAAAGCCGCCGCGCGCTTCGCCGAAGTGAACGCGGCGTACGAGATTCTGGGCGACGAGAAGAAGCGCAAGGCGTTCGACGCCGGCGAAATCGATGCCGAAGGCAAGCCGCGCTTCGCCGGTTTCGAGGGCGTGCATCCGGGCGGGTTCAGCCCGGGCGGCTTCGAAAGCTTCACCTGGGGTCCGGAGGGCTTCCAGCGCCGCAGCGGCGGCGCGGGCGCCGGCCGCGGATTTGCCGGTGCTGGCGGCATCGACGACATCCTGAAAGAGATGATGGGCGGTCGCGCCGGCCGCGTCGGCGGCGGCGTCCATTTCGACATGGACGACGCGCGCGCGCCGCGCGGGCAGGACGTCAATGCCAGTCTCACCGTCACGCTCAACGATCTTGCCGCGGGCGCGAGCAAGCGCGTGCGGCTGCCGACCGGCAAGGAGGTCGATCTCAGGGTTCCGGCAGGGGTGACTGACGGCCAGCAGATCCGGCTTAAAGGTCAGGGCTTCGCCGGCCCGGCCGGCATGGGCGATGCCCTGGTCACGATTACGGTCGCGCGCCACCCCGTGTTCGCGCGCGACGGCGCCGACCTGCGCCTCGATTTGCCGGTGACGCTGTACGAGGCGGTGCTCGGCGCCAAGGTGCGCGTGCCGACGCTGGAGGGTGCGGTGGACCTCGCGATCCCGGCCGGCACCAGCGGCGGACGCACCTTCCGTCTCAAGGGCAAGGGCCTGCCGCTCAAGGACGGCGGGCGCGGCGATCTCTATGCCGCCGTGCGCATCGTGTTGCCCGAAGACCGCGACCGCGCGCTCGACGACCTGATGCGGGCCTGGCGCGAGAATAAGCCCTACGATCCGCGCCGCGACATCACCTGATCGGCCGAGCTGCGGGTGCGCGCCGGGGCGGCGCGGTTTTCCATCTGCTCGTAGGCGGCGCGCGCGAGATTCTTCAGGCGCGGCTTGTCGGCCGGTCCGCTCACCACATAGCCATAGCCGCCCTCGGTCCAGCGGATGGCCGCGAACTGGTCGTTGGCGTTGTAGCGAAAGCCGCTGCGCTCGGCGGCGAGCTTCGAGCAATAGAGCGTCACGCGTTCCCCGTTCGCATTCTCGTACATGAAGAGCGCGGCCGGGCCGTTCGGCCCCGGCAGCAGCCGCCCGCCGAGCAGCTTGAAATCGAACGCATTCCAGTCCGGGGCGCGCACGGCGGTGCCGACGCGGCGCGACAGCCACGGCAACAGATGCGCCTCGGTGGCGCCGACCTCGATCGGATGGCGGACCTCCCCGATATAAAGCCTGTGGGCGGCGAGCGCGTCGGCGGTGAACAATTCGACGCCGTCGGGCGCCGCCGCCGCCGCGC
>WBUW01000373.1 GCA_008933495.1 Pseudorhodoplanes sp. | reverse complement strand
GCATGGGGTAAGGGGAAGGGGAGAAGGATGTAGACCGCGGCGTCGTCTATTCCAAGCGTTTCCGCCCGAATTGTGATTTTGCCGCCTGTGCAAGCGCGGCACGGGTCCATTATATAACGTCTGCCGGACCGTCATGAACGCCCCGAAGGCCCATCCCCGGACGCCCGCCGCCGCACCGCCGGAGGCTCAATCAGGCCGCGTTTCCGCGGCCGGCGGCGCGCTCGTGCGCACGCTTTTCAACCTGTGGCCCTATATCTGGCCCGCCGACCGGCGCGATCTGAAGGCGCGCGTGGTGCTGGCCATGGCCATTCTGGTCGTGGCCAAGCTCGCCACGGTCGCCGTGCCATTCACCTTCAAATGGGCGACCGACGCGCTCGCCGGGCAGGGCGTCGCGCCGGCCGCCGGCGCGACCTGGCGGGATTCGTGGCTGACCTGGGTGCTGGCGGCGCCGGTTGTCATGACGCTCGCCTATGGCGGCATGCGTGTCCTGATGGCGGGGCTGACCCAGTTGCGCGACGGGATATTCGCCAAGGTCGCCATGCATGCCGTCCGCCGGCTCGCGATCCTGACCTTCGACCACATGCACCGGCTCTCGCTGCGCTTTCACCTCGAGCGCAAGACCGGCGGGCTCACGCGCGTGCTCGAGCGCGGCCGCAACGGCATCGAAATCATCGTGCGCATGGTGATCCTGCAACTCGCTCCGACCATTGTCGAGCTGGCGCTGATCGCGGCGGTGCTGCTCTGGCAGTTCGACTGGCGCTATGTCGCGGTCGTGCTCGTCACCGTCGCGCTCTACATGGCGTTCACCTATTACGCGACCGAATGGCGCATCGGCATCCGCCGCCGGATGAACGACAGCGACAACGACGCCAATACCAAGGCGATCGACTCGCTGCTCAATTACGAGACGGTGAAATATTTCGTCGCCGAGGAACGTGAAGGCAGGCGCTACGACCGCTCGATGGCGCGCTACGAGGACGCCAGCGTCAAGGCCATCACGTCGCTCGCCGTGCTCAATGCCGGGCAGGCTTTCATCTTCACCGTCGGGCTCGCCGCGACCATGGTCATGTGCGCCTACGGCATCAGGGAGGGGCGCAACACGGTCGGCGATTTCGTCATGATCAACGCCATGATGATCCAGCTCTACCAGCCGCTGAACTTCATGGGCATGGTCTATCGCGAGATCAAGCAGGCGGCGACCGACATCGAGACCATGTTCTCGCTGCTGGCGCGCGATCCGGAAATCCGCGACCGGCCGGGCGCGCCGGCGCTGGCGGTTGCGGCCGGCGAAGTGCGCTTCGACAATGTCAGCTTTGCCTACGAACCGGACCGGCCGATCCTCGGCGGCGTCAGCTTCACGGTGCCGGCCGGGCACACGGTCGCCATTGTCGGGCCCTCGGGGGCCGGCAAGTCGACCATTTCGCGGCTCCTGTTCCGCTTCTATGACGTGACCGACGGCCGCATCCTGATCGACGGCCAGGACATCCGCGACGTGACGCAGGTATCGTTGCGCGCCGCCATCGGCATGGTGCCGCAGGACACCGTGCTGTTCAACGACACGATCCGCTACAATATCCGCTATGGCCGCTGGGAGGCGAGCGACGCCGAGGTCGAGGAGGCCGCGCGCCTCGCCCAGATCGACGGCTTCATCCGCCTGTCGCCGAAAGGCTACGAGACCGAGGTCGGCGAGCGCGGGTTGAAATTGTCCGGCGGCGAGAAGCAGCGGGTGGCGATCGCGCGCACGATCCTCAAGAGTCCGCCGATCCTGCTTCTCGACGAGGCGACGTCCGCGCTCGACAGTCACACCGAGAAGGAAATCCAGGACGCGCTCGACCGCGTTTCGCGCAACCGCACCACGCTCGTGATCGCGCACCGGCTCTCGACCATCGTCGCCGCCGACGAGATCATCGTGCTGGAGGCCGGCCGCATCGCCGAGCGCGGCACCCATGCCGGACTGCTCGCCCGCGGCGGCCTCTATGCCAGCATGTGGAACCGCCAGCGCGAGGCGGAGCAGGCGCGCGAGACGCTGGCGCGTGCCGGGGAGGAGGTGGCGGCGCCGAACCGCAACCCGCCGCCGGTCGAGGACGAAATCTCGGCGGCGGCCCGCGCCCCGCGGCCGATGGCGCCGGTCGACATTGCCAAGTGAGCGCGGGCGTGCCGATGATGCCGCTTGCGATTCAGCGCGTGCGGTGACACAGGAGCGGTCCGATCCGCGGGGATGCTGAACCATGTCCATCGTGTCTTCCATCCGTTCCCAGCTCGCTCCCGTCCACCCCGAGGGCTATCCGTTCATCGCGGCGTTCGCGCTGGCGAGCCTCGTCCTGTTCTGGGTGTGGTCGCCGCTGGGCTGGCTCGGGACGCTGCTGACGCTCTGGTGCGTCTATTTCTTCCGCGATCCTCTGCGCGTGACGCCGGTCCGCGAGGGCCTCGTCATCGCCCCGGCCGACGGGCGCATCAGCCGGGTCACCAATGCCGTCCCGCCGCGGGAGCTCGATCTCGGCGAACGCGCGCTGCCGCGCATCTCGATCTTCATGAGCGTGTTCGACTGCCACGTGAACCGAAGCCCGGTCACCGGCACCATCGAGCGCATCGTCTACCGCGCCGGCAAGTTCATCAATGCCGATCTCGACAAGGCCAGCGAGGACAATGAGCGCAGCACCATGGTGATCGTCAGCGGCGGGGCGCGGATCGGCGTCGTCCAGATTGCCGGCCTCGTGGCGCGCCGCATCGTGTCGTTCGTGAAGGAGGGCCAGAGCATCGGCGCCGGGGCCCGCTTCGGCCTGATCCGCTTCGGCTCGCGGGTCGATGTCTATCTGCCGGAAAACGTCCGCCCGCTGGTCGCCGAGGGCCAGACCGCGCTTGCCGGCGAAACCGTCCTCGCCGACCTGAAATCGGGCGATACCGCGCGCAATTTCCGGATCGGCTGAGGTTAACGCCCGCCCGCTTCTCCGCCCTTTGCGGCGTGGCGGCGGCGCCCGGGCATTGCTATATTGCGCTCATGTTGTTTCCTCCGTTCGACCCCGATCGATCCGAAGCGCGCCGCCGCCGGTTTCGCAGCATCCCGGTGCGCGTGCTGGCGCCCAATGTCATTACGCTCCTGTCGCTCTGCGCCGGGCTGACCGCCATCCGCCTGGCCATCGAGGGCCGGATCGAATGGGCGCTCGGCGCGATCGTCATCGCCGCCATTCTCGACGGGCTCGACGGGCGGATTGCCCGTTTCCTGAAAGGGCAGTCGCGTTTCGGGGCCGAACTCGACAGCCTGGCCGACTTTGTGAATTTCGGCGTGGTGCCGGGCCTGATCCTCTATTTCTGGGGCCTCAACGAGTTGCGCTCGTTCGGCTGGATCGCGGCGCTGGTGTTTGCGATCTGCATGGGGCTGCGGCTCGCCCGGTTCAATGTGATGGCCGACGATCCCAACCGGCCGGCCTGGGCGGCGAACTTCTTCACCGGCGTTCCGGCCCCGGCCGGCGCCATCATCGTGCTGCTGCCGATCTATCTCAACCTGCTCGGCATGCCGCGGCTGACCTTGCTTTCGCTGCTCTACACGCTGTTCGTCTCGTTCCTGCTCGTGTCCACGCTGCCGGTCTTTTCCGGCAAGCGGATCGGCAAGCGCGTGCCGCCGGAAATGGTGCTGCCGATTTTCGTCGTGGTCGTGCTCTTTGTCGCCCTCCTGGTCAGCTATCCGTGGGAAGTGCTTACGGTGGGCTCGATCGCCTATCTCGCCGCGCTGCCGTTCGGCTGGCTCGCCTACCG
>WBUW01000372.1 GCA_008933495.1 Pseudorhodoplanes sp. | reverse complement strand
GCGTAAAGGTTGCCCGCATTGCCGACGCGCGCCGCCAGCCGCGGCCGGAACCGGCGCGTCAGCCGGCCGAGGCCGATGCGGAGCCCGCGCACCTGCCGGCTTTTCTATTGCGACCGATTCGCGTGAAGGCCTGACCGCTCCCGCGCGGGCCCACCGGAAACAAATCTCCAGCCGTATCAATTATTTATGATCTCAGGCGTCAGGGTCTTTACTCCGCGTTCACGACTGTGGAATAGGTTTCGGGCGCGCCGACATGTCCCCTGCGGAGCCGATCTGCAGGGTTTTCGGGCGTCGCCTTGTTTTTGGACGTCAGGAGCCCGCGCTGATGACTGCCCACAGCGATGAACACGAACGCACGATGGCGTTCGCCGAAATCGCGATCGGCCAGATCAAGGCGTTGCGCCAGCCGGCCACGCCGCGCGTCTATGAAGTCTGGTACGCCTACGCCACCGGCTACAATCCGTCGCTGAACGAGACGATCAACGAGACGCTGGCGCGCAACGGCACCCTGTCGGACACCGACATCGACCAGATTTACGACACCTATCTGTCCCCCACCCGGCTCGGCGACCGCATCAACAAGGTTGGTTCGCGCGTCATGGACGAGATCGAGCAGGTGATGGCGATGGTCGACAATGCGGTCGGCTCGGCGTCGAGCTATACCGAAAGCCTCGCCGGCGTCAGCCAGCAATTGCACAGCGCGGACCGGGAGGGCCTGCGCGCCATCGTCGAAGGCCTGGTCCAGACCGCCAAGGAAATGGAGGACGTGAACCAGAAGCTGGAGGCGCGGCTCAACGCGTCCAAGCAGGAAATCAACCAGCTTCAGGAAAATCTGGAAGTCGTCCGCACCGAGAGCCTGACCGATCCGCTCACCTCGCTGGCCAACCGCAAGTTCTTCGACCAGGCCATGGCGAAGGCGATCGTCGATGCCGCCGCCGGACAGGAGCCGATGTCGCTCATGCTCACCGACATCGATCATTTCAAGACCTTCAACGACACCTACGGCCATCTGACCGGCGACCAGGTGCTGCGCCTTGTCGCGCTCTCGGTGAAGCAGAACGTCAAAGGCCAGGATCTGGCGGCGCGCTATGGCGGGGAGGAATTCGCGGTCATCCTGCCCAACACGGTGCTGCGGTCCGCGGTCACCGTCGCCGACCACATCCGGCGCGCGGTCATGGCCAAGGAGTTGATGAAGCGTTCGACCGGTGAGCATCTCGGCCGCGTGACGATTTCGATCGGCGTTGCGACGCTGCGCGCGGACGATACCGTGGCTTCCCTGATCGGCCGCGCCGATGCCTGCCTGTACGCGGCCAAGCGCAACGGGCGCAACCGCGTCATTTGCGAGTCCGACCCCGAAGTCGCGCCCGCCGCCATGCAGACCCAGGTGGCCTGATCGTCGGCGGCGGACCGCATTTGCCGGTCCCGGAAAAGGCAGCGCAACATCTCCGCCGGCCCCTCCCTTCCCGCGCTCTGCGGGTTCGCAGCGGACGCGCGAGTTCCGGCGGCCGGCCGGTTGCCCGGGGTCAGCCCTTGGACCGGCCCGGCGATACGCCCGCCACAAGCCCGAATGACCGCGCCGGCATTGGCGCGCTTCCGTGCCCCGACGATGCGGCAGCCATCGTTTCCCAGAGCCCCCGGCGCAGCCAGCGCCGGTAGCGCCAGAACAGAAGTCTGTACGGACCATAGGTCGGCGGACAGTCCGCCCATGCACAGCCGGTCGTCAGGACATGGATGATCCCGCTCACGGCCGTGCGGTCATCAATCATTCTGGGATAATTTGTGTCATCCGAGAAACGTCTTGAAACCTTGCTCCACTGCACGTCATCCAGCCAGAACGGTTTCTTTCCCATCAAATTCCCCCGCCTCCGGCGCCGCCGCAGCGAAACATGAAGGCGCGCCGATGGCCGCCGCTCAGTTCACTGCTCGGCGAAGCGGCGGGGCGGCCACGTGCCCTTTCCGAACTCCTGCACCGATGACGTTCTGAAGCCGAAGACTAGAGGCGGCTCGTTTCTGCGGATATTGTGATTTTTGCCGGTGGTCAAATACCGTTCGGCGGCGGGCCCCGGCGCACATTATCCCGCCACCGCGCCGGCGCGCGCCGGGGAAGAGGTTTGCCTTCGGCGGTGGCCTCTCAAGGATAACGCGCTACAGCTCGATCAGCCGATCCCGCATGGCGGCGGCATATGCAGCGAAATACCGGCCGCGATGAGTACGCTTCACGTCGACTCAAGCTCAATCGATCATATACGAATAAATGCCTGCCGCCCTGTCAATGCGGCTTGCTGCTCGGGGCGGCAATCATTGCCGTTCCGTCAGAGCGCGGTCCGCCGCGGTGCGAACCGGTTCGGCGCAAGATCGCGCGAAAAACAACAAATCGCGTGCGCGGTCCGATTCAATCCGAACGGATTATGCTCGAGCCTGAGAATCAAATCCCGGATTTGTCGCGGTCACGCCGCTGGCACAAAAGAATCGAGTCAGAACGTCACGGTTGCATAAAGGTAGCCGGCCAGCGCCCTGCCGCTGATCCCCTTGACCAACCCAAGCGGGCCGCCGGTCTCAAGCTCGGCTTCGACATAGCCCAGCTCCGCCCCGAGCTTGAAATCCTCGACCGGCTTCCAGATCACATTGGCCGCATAGCGGCGCGTGCGCACCGACGGGCGCGCCCGCGGCAAGGTGATGTCGAGGGCGAGATGGCTCGCCATGACGTTGGTTTCCCATTGCTCGGACCAGACGAAGTGATACGAGCCGACGACGCTCCAGCCTTCGGTCGTAACCGGTACCGGAACCGTGCTCGCAAGGCTCGACAGGTCGGCGGCCGTGCCGAGATAGGGTGAGGCATTGACCGCATAGGTCGCCTGCAGGCTGAATTCGCTGCCTTTGGCGCCCAGCTTTGCCGGCGCCGTCAGGCCCGCGGTCGCCGCCCAGCCGAGTTCGCTGTGCTCCGCTGCGCGCCCGAGAAAGGCGAGCAGCGGATGGGTTCCGTCGATGCGCAATTCGTGCACGAGCCCCGCAAGCTGGAACGAGACGTCGTCGGCCTCGTAAGAGAGGCGCGCGCTCGCAACCGGCTCATCGGGATAGACGGTCACGAACTTGACCGACGCGGCTTGCGTCGTCGGCAGCCCGGTTTCGTAGGCGAGCGTCAGCGACCAGTCGTCGTTCAGCTTGAATTGGTAGCCGGCGAGGCCGACCGTGCGTTGCGGCGCCGACGCCGAAAACTGGAAGTCGCCGCTCCAGAAATTCATCTGGCTGTCGGTATAGCCGGCCTTGATCCCGGCCCAGGTCAGGAGCCCTTCGGTCAGCGTTGCCGATCCGTTGCCGGGATCGCTCGACGCCTTTTCGTATTTGACCGCAAATGCGGTCTTGATCTCGCCGACCACGGTCTTGCGCCGGGTATCGATCTGGAAATCCGCGGTCGCGGTCTTGACCTCGGACGCGCCCGAAACACTGCCCTTGCGGGTCGTCAGAACCGAAACCACGCCGGCGCCGGCCTTCTGCTTCTGGTAGGTGGCTCCGAGGCTGCCGGAGAGTTCCACGCAGGCGCCTTCGAAGGTAAAGCGCTTCCACAGCGGCGCGGGTTTTGCCGCCTTGCCTTCCTCGTCGTCGTCATCCTTGGCGCAAATGTCGGAGGCCGAAGCCGGCATTGGCGTCGACTGCGCGGCCGCCATACCGGCGCAAAGCATGACGGCGACCGCGGCCGCAATCCGCAGCGCCCCCGATCCGTCGCCATGTTGACTGCGCACGACGCCCCCCGATGCAGGGGCTATTGGGCCGGCGCTTCAG
>WBUW01000371.1 GCA_008933495.1 Pseudorhodoplanes sp. | reverse complement strand
CCCACCATCAGCATCAGCGCCAGCCTGCCGGGGGCGAGCCCGGAGACGATGGCGGCCTCGGTCGCCGCGCCGATCGAGCGGCAATTGTCGACCATTTCCGGCATATCGTCGATGAACTCCTCGTCGTACACCGGCGCCACACAGATCACGATCCAGTTCGACCTCAATCGCGACATCGACGGCGCCTCGCTCGACGTGCAGACCGCGCTCGCGGTCGCCCAGCGCCGGCTGCCGGCGGAAATGACGACGCCGCCCAGCTTCCGCAAGGTCAATCCCGGCGATTTCCCGGTGCTCTATATCAGCCTGCGCTCGGAAACGATGCCGCTGTCGCGCGTCAACGACTATGCCGAAACCGTCATCGCGCCGACGATCTCGCAATTGCCGGGCGTCGCCCAGGTGCTGGTCTATGGCGCGCAGAAATATGCCGTGCGCGTGCAGGTCGATCCGGTCGCGCTCGCCGCGCGCAACATCTCCCTCGACGAGGTGCGCCAGGTGGTCGCCCGCGCCAATTCGTCGGCGCCGGTCGGTACCCTGACCGGGCCGCAGCAGAACGTCACGCTGACCGCGACCGGCGCGCTGGAGAAGGCCGCCGATTACCGCAAGGTGATCGTGGCCTATCGCAACGGCGCCCCGATCATGCTCGACGAGGTCGCCCGCGTCATCGACAGCGTGGAGAACGACAAGATCGCGACCTGGTTCAACGATGCGCGCGCCATCGTGCTCGCCATCCAGCGCCAGCCCGACGCCAACACCGTGGAAGTCGTCGACCTCGTGCGCGACAAGCTGCCGGTGCTGCGCGCGCAGGTGCCGCCGGCGATCGAGCTGCAAACGCTGTTCGACCGCTCGATCTCGATCCGCCAGTCGGTCTCCGACGTGCAGGGCCACCTGATGATCGCGATCGTGCTGGTGCTGATGGTGATTTTCCTGTTCCTGCGCAAACTGTCTGCAACCTTGATCCCGGCGCTCGCGGTGCCGATCTCGATCGTCGGCACGTTTGCGGTCATGTACGCGCTCGGCTTTTCCATCAACAACATGACGCTCCTGGCGCTCACCTTGTGCGTCGGCTTCGTGGTTGACGACGCCATCGTCATGCTGGAGAACATCGTCCGCCACATCGAGGGCGGCATGCGCCCGTTCGAGGCCGCGCTCAAGGGCGCGCGCGAAATCAGCTTCACCATCATTTCGATCACGGTCTCGCTGATTGCCGTGTTCATCCCGGTGCTGCTCATGGGCGGCATTGTCGGCCGCGTGTTCCGCGAATTCGCCGTCACCATTTCGGTTGCCATCATCATTTCTGGCTTCGTGTCGCTGACGCTCACGCCGATGCTGTGCGCGCGCGTGCTGCGCGGCCATCGCCAGGGCGAAAGGGAGAACGCCGTCCTGCGCCTGTTCGAGCGCCTGTTCCAGGCCATGCTCGATACCTACCAATGGACGCTCGACCGGGTGCTCGCCTACAAGTTCGTCACGCTGATGCTGACGGTGGCGACGATCGTGGGCACGGTCGGGCTCTATGTCGTCGTGCCCAAGGGCTTCTTCCCGAATGAGGACACCGGCTACCTGATCGGCATCACCGAGGGCAAGACCGACATCGCTTTTCCGGCGATGGTCGAGCGCCAGCGCAAGGTGGCCGAGATCGTGCGCGGCGATCCCGCCGTCGCCTATGTGAATTCGACCGTCGGCGCCGGCGGGCCGAATTCCACCGGCAATAGCGGGCGCATGCTGGTCGCGCTCAAGCCCAAGAAGGAGCGGGAGAGTGCGACGGTCGTGATGCAGCGGCTGCGCCAGAAGGCCAACGTGCTGCCGGGCATCCAGATCTTTTTCCAGAGCATCCAGAACATCAATCTCGGCGGCCGCATCCTCAAGAGCCAGTACCAGTACACGATGCAGTCGAACGACACCGAGTCGCTCTACCGCATCGCGCCGGATTTGCGCGACAGGATCGCGCGGCTTGCGGGCATCAGCGATGTCGCCATCGACCTCTACATCACCAATCCGCAGATGATGGTGGAGGTCGATCGCGAAAAGGCCGCCGTCTATGGCGTGAGCATCGATCAGGTCCGCCAGGAATTGTTCAATGCCTTCGGCTCGCGCCAGGTGGCGACCATCTACACGCCGGCCAACGACTATCAGGTGATCCTGGAGAGCCTGCCCGAATACCAGGCCAATCCCGCCGAACTCTCGCGCCTGCATCTGAAGACCACGAGCGGGCGCAGCGTGCCGATCGAGGCGGTGACGCGCCTGGTCCCCACGGTCGGGCCGCTGCTGGTCAACCATCAGGGCCAGCAGCCGGCGGTGACGATCTCGTTCAACCTCGCCCCCGGCGTTTCGCTCGGGCAGGCGGTCGACCAGATCCAGAAGCTCGAACGCGACGAGCGGCTGCCGGCCACGATCTCGACCGGCTTCCAGGGCACCGCGCAGGTGTTCCAGGATTCGCTGCGCGGGCAGGGCATTCTCATCCTGGCGGCGGTGTTCGCCGCCTATGTCGTGCTCGGCATCCTGTACGAGAGTTTCATCCATCCGGTCACCATCATTTCCGGCCTGCCGTCGGCCGGCATCGGCGCGATCCTGACGCTGATGCTGTTCGGCATGGATCTGTCGGTCATCGCCATGATCGGCATCGTCATGCTGGTCGGCATCGTGAAAAAGAACGCGATCATGATGATCGACTTCGCGATCGAGCGGCGGCGCGTCGGCCTCTCGGCGGAAGCCGCGATCCGCGAGGCCGCGCTGCTGCGCTTCCGCCCGATCATGATGACGACGTTCGCCGCCATTTTCGGCGCGCTGCCGATCGCGCTCGGCAGCGGGGCGGGGGCGGAATTGCGCCAGCCGCTCGGCGTGGCGGTGGTCGGCGGCCTGTGCATGTCGCAGCTTCTCACGCTCTACATCACGCCGGTCATCTATCTCTATCTCGACACGATCGACCGCCGGCTCAAGCGCACGCTCGAGCCCGCGCTCGAAGAGGTGCCTGAGGGCGACCGCCCGCGCGCGGTGGCGGCGGAATAGGGCGAGGCCGGCGGCGATGGGGGGAAAAGGGAAGTTGCGGCATTGGCCGCGGGTCGCTTGCGTCATGGTGCTGCTGGTCGCCGGCAGCGCCGGTCCGCTCCATGCCGCTGCCGCGCTTGCGGTCGGGGTCACCGACAGCCCCGCCGACGGCATCGCCTATGGCTGGGCGATCAATTTCCAGACGCCGGAGGAAGCGCGCAAGGTGGCGCTCGAAAAATGCCGCGCTTTCGAAAATGCGCCCAAGGCGGTGAAGGCCTGCAAACTGATCGGCGCCGCCGAGAAGCACTGCCTGGCGCTGGCGTTCGATCCCAAGAACGATTCCCCGGGCATGGGCTGGGCGATCGAATCCAGCCGCGAGGCGGCGCAGCGGCGCGCGCTCGAACGTTGCCGCGCCGCCGCGCCCGCCGACCGGCGGGCCTTTTGCGAAATCGATCTGATCAAGTGCGACGGCGAGCCGTGAGGCGGCGGCGCGCCGGCGGCCGCAAGGAGCGGTGCGCGAGCGGTTTCCGCCGCGACCGGATTTCCGTTATAGGAGCGGGACGTGACGTGAGCCGATTGCGGGAAGCCAATTGCGGGAAGCCATGCGCCGCCTGATTGTCGCCTCCTTGATGCTGGCCGGTCTTTGGGCGCTGCCGGCCGCGGCCGCGTGCGGCTCGCCGCCCGATCCGCGCACCAATAGCGCGGGCTATGCAAGCTGGTGCCGTTGCATGGGCGGCGCCTACAATTACCAGACCACCGCCTGCACCGGCGCCACCGGTCCGCGGCGCGGCGGCGGGCCGG
>WBUW01000370.1 GCA_008933495.1 Pseudorhodoplanes sp. | reverse complement strand
CTCCTTGCGGCAGGGCGTGCACCAGGTCGCCCACAGATTGAGGAGCACGATGCGGCCTTGCCAGTCGGCAATGCTGCGCTCCCGCCCGGCCTGGTCGCGGAACGACAGGTGCGCCGCCGGAATCGGCGATTTGGCCGGCGCCAGCGCCGCGACTTCGCCGCGGACCAGGGGCGTGATGGCGCGGGCCAGTTCACCCGCCGGGCGGCAGGCGGGCGCCACCCCCGCATTGCGCAGCAAGGGCGCGATCCCGTATATCCCGGCAAGCGCAGCGCCCCCGCCGAGCAGCGCCGCGGCGGCGATCAGGACAAGCCGGCGCCGGGACGTCCCGGTCGGCGGCGTGTCGGATTCGGAAGAGCTTTTTGGACGTGTCATGAGCAACAAGATGTGGGGTGGGCGTTTTGCGTCCGGTCCCGACGCGATCATGGAGGAAATCAACGCCTCGATCGACGTCGACCGGCACCTTTACCGCCAGGATATCGCCGCAAGCAAGGCGCACGCTGCCATGCTCGCGCAACAGGGCATCATTACGGCAGACGATGCCGGAACGATCGTTCACGGTCTAGACACGATCCTGTCAGAAATCGAGCGCGGCGCGTTCGACTTCAAGCGCGCGCTGGAAGACATTCACATGAATGTCGAGGCGCGGCTGGCCGAACTGATCGGCCCCGCCGCCGGACGGCTGCATACCGCGCGCTCGCGCAACGACCAGGTGGCGACCGATTTCCGGCTCTGGGTGCGCGACACGATCGACCAGCTCGACGCGGCGCTGGCCGGGTTCCAGCGCGCGCTGGCCGAGAAGGCGCTCGATCATGCCGGCACGGTGATGCCGGGGCTGACGCATCTGCAAACCGCGCAGCCGGTCACGTTCGGACATCACCTGCTGGCCTATGTCGAAATGGCCGCGCGCGACCGCGGCCGCTTCGCCGACGCGCGCCGGCGGCTCAACGAATGCCCGCTCGGCGCCGCCGCGCTGGCGGGGACCTCGTTTCCACTCGACCGCGACATGACCGCGCGGGCGCTCGGGTTCGACCGGCCGGCCGCGAACTCGCTCGACGCGGTCTCCGACCGCGACTTCGTGCTCGAGACGCTGGCCGCCGCGACGCTCGCCGCCGTGCATCTGTCGCGGCTCGCCGAGGAGATCGTGATCTGGACCTCGCCGTTGACCGGGCTCGTGCGGCTGTCCGACAGGTTCACGACCGGTTCCTCGATCATGCCGCAGAAACGCAATCCGGACGCGGCCGAGTTGGTGCGCGCCAGGACCGGGCGCATTGCCGGCGCGCTGTCCGCGCTCGTCATGGTGATGAAGGGGCTGCCGCTCGCCTATCAGAAGGACATGCAGGAGGACAAGGAGGGCGCCATGGATGCGCTCGCCGCGCTCTCGCTGTCGATCGCGGCGATGACCGGCATGGTCGGCGACATGGTTCCCGATGCGGCGCGCATGAAGAAGGCGGCCGGCGCCGGTTACGCCACCGCCACCGATCTCGCCGACTGGCTGGTGCGGACGCTGCAAATGCCGTTCCGGAACGCCCACCACGTGACCGGGCAGATCGTCGCCGAAGCGGCGAGGCAGAACCTGCCGCTGCACCGTCTGCCGCTTGCGGCGATGCAGGCGGTCGAGCCCAAAATCACCGACGATGTTTTTGCGGTCCTCGCGGTCGAGCGCTCGGTCAAGAGCCGGACGAGCTTCGGCGGGACCGCGCCCGCCAATGTGCGCGCCCAGGCCCGGAAATGGTTAAAGCGCCTTGAAAAGGGACGCTGAGGCCGCCCCGCATTGACCGATCAACCAACTATCGCCTCTTTTCGGCGATCTGCTATAGGGTGCGCGCGACGGGGGAGTATCCGGTGACCGGTGGTTCGTCTGCGATGACAAGGTGGCTGGCTGTCGCGGCCGTGCTCTGCGCCGCGCTCGCGCTGTCGGCGTGCGGGCGCAAGGGCGCGCTCGATGCCCCGCCAGCCGCGCTCAACGATCCCAATGCCGGCACCGAGCAGCAGCCGCAAGAGCAGGGCTCGGTCCTGCGCTCGGGCGGCGCCAGTACGCTCCCGGTCATTCGCGGACCGAAAAAGCGTATTCCCCTCGACGCCCTGCTCGACTGAGATTGCGATGCACCACTTCGCCTATCGCGACGGCGTCCTTTGCGCCGAGGCGGTGAATCTCGCCGCCCTCGCGCAGTCGGTCGGCACGCCGTTCTATTGCTATTCGACCGCGACGCTGGAGCGCCATTATCGCGTCTTCGCCGAGGCGTTCGCCGATATTCCCGCCCTCGTCTGCTACGCGGTCAAGGCCAATTCCAACCAGGCGGTGATCGCGACGCTGGCGCGGCTTGGCGCGGGCGCCGATGTCGTGTCGGAGGGCGAACTCAAGCGCGCGCTCAAGGCCGGGGTGCCGCCGGCCAAGATCATGTTCTCCGGCGTCGGCAAGACCGACCGCGAACTTGCGCTCGCCGTCGACACCGGCATCCTGTGCGTGAACGTCGAATCGGAGCCGGAACTGGAACGGCTGTCGGCGATCGCCGCCGCGAAAGGGCGCGCGATCGACATCTCGGTGCGCGTCAATCCCGATATCGACGCGCGCACGCACGCCAAGATCGCGACCGGCAAGGCCGAAAACAAGTTCGGCATTCCGATCAGCCGCGCCCGCGAGGTCTATCGCCATGCCGCCGCGCTGCCCGGCCTGCGCGTCGCCGGCGTCGACATGCATATCGGCAGCCAGATCACGGAGCTCACGCCGTTCGCCGACGCCTTCGCGCTCCTGTCGGAATTCGTGGTGCAGTTGCGCGCCGACGGCCATACGATTGCGCACGTCGATCTCGGCGGCGGGCTCGGCATTCCCTACCGCGATTCGGTGGCGGCGCCGCCGTTGCCGGTTGACTATGCTTCGATCGTCAAGCGCGCGACCCGGGATCTCGGATGCACGCTGATTTTCGAGCCCGGACGGCTGATCGCTGGCAATGCCGGCATCATGGTCACGCGCGTGATCTATGTGAAGCGCGGCGACGCCAGGACGTTCGTGATTGTCGATGCGGCGATGAACGACTTGATCCGCCCGACGCTTTACGAAGCCCATCATGACATCTGGCCGGTCGACGAGGCGGCCAGCCGCGCCCGGCGGGTAACCGCCGACGTGGTCGGGCCGGTCTGCGAGACCGGGGATTATCTGGCGCTCGATCGCGACCTGCCGGAGCCGCGCCCCGGCGACCTGTTGGCGGTCATGTCGGCGGGAGCCTATGGCGCCGTCCAGGCCGGAACCTACAATACCCGCCCGCTGATCCCCGAAATCCTCGTGCGCGGCGCCGAATGGGCGCAGGTCCGGCCCCGCCTCGATACCGACGCATTGATTGCGTTCGATCGCCTGCCGCCCTGGCTGTAGGACGCTCGCCCTCGGTCTGGCGGATGCACCGCCAGGCCGCGCGAAATTCGGTCGCCAGGCATCAATTGAACTTGAGTGCATGAAACTTGCATCGCGTGATAATCTTTTCGGGTTATCGAATCTGGATCGCGCGAACCAAGGACGGATCGGCTGATGCAGGATTCCGTGGAGCAGAAGCGTTCCGGCGCGGCAGAGGCTGAGCGGGCGACCGAACGCCTTGAAAAGGCCGTGCGGAAGGTGCGCTGGGGCCTGCTCTGGGAGCAGGTCTGGCCGCCGGTCGCGGCTTTGCTCACCCTTGGCGGCTTCTTTTTGAGCGTATCCTGGCTCGGATTGTGGCTGTGGCTGCCCGCCATCGGGCGCGCCGCCGGCGTCGCCTTGTTCGGCCTTGCCGCGGCCGGGAAGGCGGATGCGCACGAGCCGCCACAGG